>CAZXKR010000065.1:0-7136 GCA_964641305.1 uncultured Puniceicoccaceae bacterium
TAAGAATGGAAGCATTTGAACATTGGTAAGTCAACTGGCAAAAGCTTCAAAAGTCCCTTCGCTTTCCTTCGTTGCTACTCAAGATGTTTCTGTTGGAATGAGATTTCTTCCTTCTGGAATATGCTTGGTTTAGAAGTTCGGCGTTGTACCTCTGGCGAGCATTCATATTGTAGCTTTTTATCTTCAATAATTTATGAGCAAAGGAAATTCTAAAATGGAGGAAATTGTGGCGTTGTGCAAACGCCGTGGTTTCATTTTCCACTCTTCCGAAATCTATGGCGGAATCAACGGTTTTTTCGACTACGGGCCCCTCGGTGTCGAACTTCGAAAGAACATTAAGGATGCCTGGTGGGAAGACATGGTTCGTCGTCGAGACGATGTTGTGGGACTGGACTGCAGCATTATAATGAATCCTGAGGTTTGGCGGTCTTCGGGGCATGTCGACGGTTTCACCGATCCGATGGTGGACTGCCGCGAATCCAAGATGCGATACCGAGCTGATCAACTTTATTGCGGTCCTGTTGTCGTGGGAGAGGAAACCATCGGATGGATTTCGGTTCTCGAATCCGAAGTCATGCAGGAAGAGGCAGATGGAAAAGCTGTCGAAATGAAGCGCAAGCAGAGCAAACAAGGCGATTTGGTGCCCGTTTCGTTGCGTTCTTTCGACGAGATGTCTTCAGAAGAACGTTCACTTGCTCCTTCGCCTGCTACCGGAAAAGCAGGTTCTCTTACCGAACCACGGGAATTCAACATGATGTTCGAGACCCATGTCGGTGCGTTGCGCGATGCTTCTTCCGTCTGTTATCTCCGTCCCGAGACGGCTCAAGGAATCTTTGCCAATTTCAAGAACGTCCTCGATTCCGGCCGAGTCAAGGTTCCCTTCGGCATTGCCCAGATAGGCAAGGCATTCCGTAATGAGATTACTCCCCGAAACTTTATTTTTCGCTCACGAGAGTTCGAGCAAATGGAGATCGAGTACTTTATCCCTCCCGACGAAGAGGCATGGCCAAAGTACCATCGTGAATGGATTGCCACTCGAAAGGCGTGGTTCGCTTCCATCGGCTTGACCGACGAGCATCTCGGAGAGGAAGTGCATCCTAAGGAAAAGCTTGCTCACTACGCTCGAGCTTGCACGGACATAACTTTCAAATTCCCTTTTGGCGAGCAAGAGCTCGAAGGCATCGCAGCTAGAGGTAATTTTGATCTTTCTCGTCATCAGGAATGCTCCGGCAAGTCCTTGGAGTATTTCGATGAAGAGCGAAAGGAGCGATATGTTCCGCATGTAATTGAGCCCAGTCTGGGAGTTGATCGCACCTTGCTTGCAGTCCTTTGCGCTGCCTATGACGTAGACGAAATTGAAGGAGACAAGCGAACCGTACTTAGGTTTCATCCCCGTGTCGCTCCGATTAAGGTTGGTGTCTTCCCCTTGTTGAAGAACAAACCTGAACTGGTGGAGAGAGCTCGCAATTTGCACGAACGTCTTCGGCGCAGGTGGAATGTCGTTTATGACCAAGGGGGAGCAATCGGTCGTCGCTATCGTCGCATCGACGAAGCAGGAGCACCCTTTGGCGTAACTGTAGACTTCGATACGATCGAAGGCGATGGCAGCATAACTTTGAGAGATCGAGACACGACCAAGCAGCAAAGACTTTCCGAAGACGAATTGATTGCTTTTCTCGAGGAGCAAATCAACCCCTAGGAAGAAACGCACCGAGAAGCGTTTATTCTTCGGCTTTTCGCCAATCGCGCAGAACCATTTGGGGCAGACGCCTTCCGTTCCAGTGATTCCAGCGAAAACGCAAGGCAAGGTCGAGAGGATATGAGGTGGGCGGCAGGTTGTCGCCCATCTGCCAAGCTATGCCTGAAATGGATTCCTCGCCATTAAATATTGAAAACTGAAAATGATCGCCCGAACCAACTCGGCGTGGCGGTCCCGATAACCGAACGCCTCTCAAGGCAAGCGTTGGTTCAGGGTTTTCCTGCCCAAAGGGCGCAAGGTTGTTTATTTCGAGCAGTAGTTCAGGTCGGAGGTCTTCGGGGTTGACGGTTGCATTGATGGTGAGAAAAGGCTCGGGCAAATTGCCTCCCGTTATCTCTGTGACTGCTAGAATGAAAGCCTCTTGAAATTGAACTAAGTTTTCTTGCGGCAAGTTCATTCCTACGGCTGCAGGATGTCCTCCCCAATGCGTGAGCAATTCCTTGCAGTGAGAGAGTGTGTTGACCATGTCCACCCCGGGGATACTCCGTCCCGATCCTTTGTATTCACTTCCATCTTTGGCCAGAACGATGCAAGGTTTTTGAAGGCTGCTTGCCAGTTTGCCTGCCACGATGCCAACAACTCCGGGATTCCAGTGGTCTCCCTCCCCGAAAACAACCACGGCAGGTTCATCCGAGAAATTCTCCTCCGCCATGGCAACTGCTTCGGCGGTGAGTTCAGACTCTATTTCCCGCCGTTCGATATTAAAGCCGTCTATTTTGCTCGCTAGAGTTTTGCACGCCTCGGGGTCTTCGCTCAATAACAGTTCCGTCGCAAATTCCGGCATGTTGAGTCTGCCGCACGCATTGATTCGCGGGGCTATGCGAAAGGTAACGTCTTCTGCATCTAACGAAGGGCTAGAGGTAATCCCCGAAACGGAAATTAACGATTCTAGCCCGAAACCCGGTTGATGACCTAGGTGCTTCAACCCATATCGGGCAAGGATACGGTTTTCACCTTGTAGAGGCACCATGTCCGCAAGAGTGCCAAGCGAGGCTAAGGCGAGATAATCTTTAGGGTTTACTCCTCTTGCTGTTTCTTGATCATTTTCTCTAAGACTTTTTATCAGTCCGTGGGAAAGTTTGAAGGTGAGACCCGCAGTGCAAAGGTTTCGCCAAGGTTCGCCTTCATCTTGGTGAAGGTGGGGATTAAGGAGTATGGCGCCGTCAGGTGTGTCTGCTTTCGCTTGGTGATGATCGACTACCAGAAGATCTATCCCTTTGGATTTCAGAAAGGCGTACTCTTCGGAGGAATTCGTTCCGCAATCGAGAGCAACGACTAGGTCGATGTCTCCCATCTGCAAGCCTCGCTCTAGCACTGCGCAAGTCAATCCGTATCCCTCTTCCTTCCGTTTTGGCGTAATGTGAGCGGGTTTGTTCCCCAATGCGGTGAGAACGCGGCTTAGCATCACAGTGGAAGTAATGCCGTCCACGTCGTAATCGCCTACGATAAGCACTGATTCCTTCTTGTTCAGAGACTGTATCAATCGACTAACGGCTTCCTTCATCGAAGGAAGGTCGAAAGGATTCGCCAAATCCCCTAGGCTTGGCTTTAGAAAAGTGCGAACTGAGCCCGGATCAGCCAATCCGCGAGCTACGAGGAATCGAGAAAGAATAGGAGAGATCGCAAGAGATCTCGAAAGCCTCTCGGCAGTTTCTTCGGAGACGGAATCCTCAATCCATCGCATGAATATACCTTTGGCCAAAAAAGCTTTTAGGCCTCAAGTCTTGGATGAAGTTTGCCAGTCGTACTTTGGAATGAATTCCCGTTCCTCGACATGCTTGCGGTCGCCTTTGTGCCACCAGTAGAAAATGGGGCTGGCGATGAAAATTGAAGAGAACGTGCCCGTTAAAATGCCGATTACGAAAACGAAGGCAAAGTCGTGGATGACTCCCGCGCCGAAAATCCATAGCGATAATGCAGCCATGAGGGTGGTGGCACTAGTTATGATGGTGCGAGTGAGTACTCGATTGATTGCAATCAAAATAATTTTCCTCAGGTTCGTTACCGGATTCATGAGTAACTCCTCTCGAATCCGATCGAAAACGACGATTGTATCGTTTATGGAGTAACCTACGATCATCAGAATAGAAGCGAGCATTGGGGCGGTAAACTGGCCGGAGCAAAGGCTGCCATCTGAAAGATAACCCAGAAGGACAAAGAGCCCGACAGTCATCAACACATCGTGAATCGTTGCGATAACGGCACCCACCGCATAACCAACTTCGAAGCGAAACGCTACGTATAGGAGTATTCCGAGGAGTGCGACCAATACCGAGATGATGGCGTCATGTTGTATTTGCTCACTAACCGATCCTCCAATTGTATTCGAACCGACTTCAACCAAGTTGGCATTAGGATGGGCCTCATTTAGGGCAAGAAGAACATTGCTTGCATTTGCTTCGGTTTGGAGAACCAAATATTCGCCCTTGTCCCCGGAACCGACTTCTGACCGGTACAAATGTTGCACCTCACCAAGCTTTGAATCTTTAACAACTTTTTCTAAGTCTGAAGTTTCAATACGCTGGTCGAAAGAGGCAATGAGCTCTTCCCCACCCTGAAAATCAATTCCCAGTATGCGATCCTTTTGAGCATTAACTGCAAATATGCCAATTGCTACAATTATCCAAGAGATGGCAAAAGCCAATTTGCGGTGTTTGTGAAAATCGATCGGTTGTCGAGGTTGACCTTTGTCAATTGCCTTTCGGCTGATGAGGTTTTTCACACCGTAGTGAAGAAGCATTTCCATGAGGAACCTGCTAACCACGAGAGCACAAAACATTGATACAAGTATGCCGATGGCAAGCGTGACCCCGAATCCTTTAACTGGGCCTGTTCCCAGCCATATCAGAATGGAGGCGGTTAACAGGGTGGTGAGGTTCGCGTCGATAATGGTGGAAAAAGCTTTTTCGTATCCTCCCGACAAGGCAGCTTCCGCACTCTTTCCAGCACGGAGTTCCTCTCGTATTCGCTCGAAAATCAAGATGTTTGCGTCTACTGCCATTCCTACGGTTAGAACTATGGCAGCTATGCCTGGCAGGGTGAAAGTAGCTTGAAACAGTCCTGCCAGTGCAGCCACAACAAGAAGAACATTTGTGGCAACTGAAAAGACGGCCATTAATCCTCCTGCTTTGTACCAAGTAATCATAAATGCGATGACGAGAATCGCTCCCAGTAGGCATGCCTTTTTGCTGCTGTCCATTGCGTCTTCCGCCAAAGTGGGGGAGACCTCGTACTTCTCTCCGATGGCTAAGGAAACCTTCAGAGGATTGTTTAAAATGTCGGATAGCATCTTGGATTCTCTGCGGGTGAATGAACCCTCGATGACCGCACTTCCACCATCAATTCGTTTTTTGACTGTTGGTGCACTTTCCAGTACTCCGTCGAGTACTACCGCCAACCTTCCGATTGAGCCGGCCGTGTTGGAATTAGCTATTTCTCCCGTAAGGTTACCGAATTCCTGTCCACCTTCGGAGGTGAAGTCCAAGGCTACGTACCAACCGCCCGATTGATCTTGGCGGGGTGCGGCTTTATCTAATATGTCTCCATCGGCTTGCGGGTATCGAGTCACCCAGGCAACTTCCTCGACCCGAGCGTTGTTACGCAAGGCAACGAACGGTGTTCCGTCATCGTTTACCCAATCGTCACCCTCTAAAGGATTTACAGGTGCCTTGGGGTCGACACTAACCATATGAAATGCCAGTCTGGCTGGGCGTTGAAGCTCTTCAATCATCTCCGGATTTTGCTTTGTCGTTCGATCTGGAATTTGTACCTCGATGGTGGTTTCGCCCTTCTTTCGCACAATCGTTTCTGCAACACCAAAGGCGTTTAGGCGTTCACTCATAATCTCGACCACCTTGTCCATGGCGGATGAATCGCCGTTTGAATCCGATGAAGTGGCGTTGCTTTCCTGCTCGGAAGGCTGAATCTCCAATGTGAATGCGACTCCTCCCCTAAGATCCAATCCCTTCCTTATTGATGCTTGAGAATTTTTAAGGAGTGCACGAAGAACGATGTCATTACGCTTTTCACGATCTTTTTCATAGGAGGCGCGGATTCCTGGTTTAACGACAAATGGAAGCAAACGGGAAGCCACTGTCCCCAAAACGCCTGTAGGTGGCTTGTAGTACTCTGCATAGTCCAGACGGTTTTGCGTGGCGAAGTCTTTAAGGCTCTTGAAATCAACCTTTTCGTCTTCGCCGAGACCCTCTTTGATCTCGTTCAGCACTTTTTCGAATGTTAGGTAGTTCGGATAACGCGTGGCGTTGGCGTCACTGGTGGATTCAGATAGGGCATAATCACCCAAATCCTGATCGTCGAACGGGGTGATGAGCGCAAAGCTGACTAAGACGAGAAACGCAGTCGGCAAGAATTTCCACAACACGTTTTTGGGCATGACTTATTTTAGTTTTAAAAGGAGTATTGTTGCACGCTGAAGAAAAACGCGGGCAATAGTTAGGGTGGGGTTGAAGAATCTAATCAATTTTTGCAGCGATGGCTTCTTTGGCTACTTCTATCTTCATATTCTCACCGATGCGTAAAACGAAGCGATCGTCCTTCACTCCGGTTACTGTACCGAAAATGCCGCCAAGAGTTTTTACTCGGGCTCCTTTTTCCAGAGCCTGTACCATTTGATCGTGCTGCTTCTGTTTCTTTCTCTGAGGTGCGATTAGCAAAAAGTAGAAGGCAACGAGAATGAGAATCATGGGCAGAAAAGACATAATGCCTCCGCCCCCCTGTTGGTCGCTAGGAGGAGCCATTGCTAACCATTCTTGCCATTCGATCAATTTATTGCACGTCATGATTTTGAAAAAGGTAAATATCTTACCGACTCTGCCTCCCTTGGCAAGCCTATGATGACCCGATTCTCAAATGTAATTCTTCTCCATTCTAAGAATGGTTCTGCTCAGGTTTTGTTCCCTGAAAAAAACTCTTTTGGCAAACCTCTGACGTGAATGTCCTGTTGGGGGAAGGGTATTTCAATTCCTCCCTCTCTGAAACGATCCCATACGGCCAATAATAATTCGCTTCGCACATTGCCGACGCCGTTGGAAGGGTCTTCTATCCAAAAACGTAGTTCAATGTCTACCGAGTTGTCTCCAAAACCCGTAACAAGGCAACGTGGTTCAGGATTATTTATAATTCGAGGGATTGATCTTGCTGCGTCTAAGCATAAATCAATGGCTTGCCTAGGGTCTGAGTCGTAAGAAATGCCAATGGGTACTCTGACTCGTACGTTCTTGTCGCTGAATGTCCAGTTGATTACCTTGTTGGTAATTAAGTTTTCGTTTGGGATCAGGTGTTCCTTGCCATCACGCGTGATTACTGATGCGTATCGAGCTCGTAGTGAGTTTATCCAGCCGTAGGTGCCGTCGATTTC
>CAZXKR010000066.1:0-7133 GCA_964641305.1 uncultured Puniceicoccaceae bacterium
AAGCGGCGGACTTTCCGACGACTGGACCTACCGGCGCTATAAACCGGAAGACATCTGGGCTTTTCAGCCTTTGATCAAGCCCGGACCATCCGGAAGCTCTCCCCAAGTCATCGATGCTTTCTTGGAAGAGAAGCTAAGAAGCGCAAAAGTCTCACCCTCCCCACAGGCAGATTTCCGAACCCTCGTTAAGCGAGCCTATCACGATCTTCATGGGATGCCGCCCACTCCCTATGAAATTTACCAGTTTCGCCTTTCATGGGACAAAAACCCAGACAAGGCGTGGAGCGACTTGGTTGATCAATTACTCGACAGCCCGCACTTTGGAGAACGCTCAGCCCAGCACTGGCTTGACGTCGCCAGATACGCGGATACGGCCGGCCTTTCCAATGACTACGAACGATCCAACATGTGGCGTTACCGGGATTACGTCGTTCGATCTTTCAACAAAGACAAACCATATGACCAGTTCGTAATCGAACAAATTGCCGGGGACGAACTATGGGAAGTTCAACCCAAGGGAATGAAGGATTCTGATCTTCTCATCGCAACCTCCTTCCTTCGAATGGGTCCGTGGGATCCGGCCATGGTGTTGAAACCCCAGGCTCGGCAGCTCTACCTCGACGACGTGATCAATTCAGTAGGGCAGACCTTTCTCAGTACAACCATGCGATGCTTCAAATGCCATGATCATAAGTTCGATCCTCTTCCTACACGCGACTATTATGGTTTTTACGCCACCTTTGCCGCAACTCAACTTGCGGAACGCCAGGCACCTTTTGTTAAGGTGGAAAACCTCATCGGTCTAAACCAAGGCAAAGAGTCCACCCGGCACATGCTCGATTTCTCTAAGAAAAAATACCATGAGCTACTCGAAAAACAAGAAATGGCAGCTAAGGCTTGGTACGCCGAAAGGGGAAAGAAATACCTCGACGAAGACAAGCGTAGAAGCCTGCCAGACGAGGAAAAGCCTCCTCGATACGTCGGGCTTTCGCCAATCGAACAGGGCAGATTGAAGGTCCGCAGGCAAGATGACTGGATTTGGACCCGACGGCTCGAACGCTACGAGCCTTTGGTCCAAAGCGTTTACAACGGGCCTGTGCCCAAGTCATTGAACGCAAGAGAAATGCGCATTCCAAAAAAAATACCTGAGAAACCGTTTCCTAAAGTACACATTCTGATGGGAGGGGCATTGGAAGCTCCCGGTGACCCCGTGAAACCAGGCGTGTTGAGTGCTCTTGGCTTGCCCGCATCGGGCGACCCGAAAAATCCACATGTGCTCACAAATGAAAAATCCGGACGGCGTTTGGCCCTCGCCAAATGGATCGCAAACCCCAGCAACCCTCTCACCGCCCGGTCTATTGTCAACCGGGTATGGCAAAGGCATTTTGGAAAACCGCTCGCAGGCAATCCCAATAATTTCGGAGCTAAAGGAAAGAAACCAACACATCCAAAACTGCTGGATTGGCTGGCCTTCGATTTTGTCGAGCATGGGTGGAAATTCAAACGACTACATAAGTTAATAATGCTATCCAAGGTCTACCGCCAAAGCACGAAACATCCGCTGATCCAAAAGCTACGCAACGAGGATCCTGAAAACCGCTTGCTCGCCTACCGCGAACCGCGTCGACTGTCCGCAGAAGAAATCCGGGACGGCTTGCTCGTAACCACGGGTGAACTCAACCGTGAAATTGGAGGACTCCCAATCAAACCGGAGATCAATATGGAAGTCGCCCTACAGCCTCGCATGATCCAGTTTTCTCTGGCTCCCGCCTACCAGCCATCGATCTGGCCCAAGCAAAGGAATCGCCGTACTCTGTACGCCTACCGTGTTCGCGGACAGCCAGACCCCTTCCTCGAACTGTTCAATCAACCCAACCCGAACGACTCCTGCGAGGAACGAGTCTCGGAGGCTGTCACTCCACAAGCGTTTACTCTTCTCAACAGTGACTTGATGAACGATCGAGCAATTGCCCTTGCCCTGCGTGTCGAAAAGGAATTCGACACCCTGCACCTTCAAGTAAAGCGGGCTGTCCAACTGGCCTTCGGGCGAGTACCGGACAAGCAGGAATGGAATCAACTCGAGCACTATGTGAAAAAGATGGAAAAACACCACATTGAGCATAAACCCGACAGACCCGAGTACCCTGTGTCCATCACACGTTCCCTAGTCGAGGAAGCAACTGGCTTGCCATTCGAGTACGAGGAAATCCTACCCGCGTTCCAAAACTACCGAGCCGACAAGAAGTCCCATCAAGTGAATTCGAATACCCGAGCGCTTGCAGACCTCTGCCTTGTACTTTTCAATACTAACGAATTTATGTACGTCTACTGATATGAAGAATCCTTTTTGTGTTCCCGAACTAAATCGTAGAGATTTTCTATACGGACTGACTTCTTCGCTTGGAGCCTTGGCAATGACCGATCTGGTCGCCAAAGATTCCCCTATTCCAAGAAGTGCGAAGAAACCCATGCACGAACCCAAAGCCAAGAACGTCATCATGCTCTTCATGGAAGGCGGTCCGAGCCAGGTCGACACTTTCGATCCAAAGCCCAAACTAAATAAACTTCACAAAACCGAGTCCAAGCGCCCCGGCAGCTTGGCCACCGGTTACAAGTTCTACGTGGGTAGCCCCTATGGTTCGCGGAAAGTCGGCCAGTCGGGACTAGACATGAGCGATCCATGGGTACACCTGCCCAAAGTCGCCGATGAACTCTGCAATTACCGGGGTTGTTTCGCAGAATCACTCAATCACCCTGAAGCCCTCTTTCATATGAACACGGGCAGTCGCCTTGGGGGTGACCCCGCACTCGGTGCTTGGACTAACTACGGGCTTGGCTCCGTAAATCAAAACCTGCCGGGTTACGTCGTCATGACCGAACTCGCTCTCCCCCAAGGAGGGTCTCGCAACTGGTCCAATGGTTTTCTTCCGGGTCAATTTCAAGGTACTCGCTTGCGTCCCACCGGCTCTCCCATTCTCGACCTGAACGCCCCTTCACACAAGACTCGCAAACACCAGAGAGAGGCCCTTGACGAGATTGCGTTCCTCAACAAGCGCCACATGGACAAGCACCCTTATCATGATGAACTGGAAGCCCGCATGCAAAGCTACGAGTTAGCCTACCGCATGCAAACGGAAGTTCCCGGCGTCATCGACTTGAAAGGTGAAACCGAAAAGACAAAGAAAGCCTATGGCTTGAATCAAAAAGAGACGTCTGAATTCGGCAAGCAATGCCTGATGGCCCGTCGACTTGTCGAGAAAGGGGTTCGCTTCGTGCAGATTTTCTCGGGCGGATGGGACAGTCACGACTACCTAGAACGAGCACACGCCGCTCGCATCAAGAGCGTGGATCAACCCATGACAGCCCTAATCAAGGACTTGAAAGAGCGGGGCATGCTCGAGGACACCTTAGTTCTCTGGCTTGGAGAGTTCGGTCGAACTCCTGACAACAACAGGCGGGGCGGAGTCTACGCAATCGGGCGTGGCCACAACAACCAAGCCATGACCATTCTCATGGCTGGCGGGGGAGTCAAGCGTGGTGCAATCGTCGGGGCAACGGACGAATTGGGCTCGGGAGCCGTCGAAGTGAATCACCCCATACGCGACCTTCACGTCACGCTCCTCCACCTCCTCGGCTTGGACGACAACAAACTAACTTATTTTCATGGCGGACGATACAAGCAGCTCAGCCAATTCGGCGGAGAAATCATTCGTGAACTAATCGCCTAGCATGGCGAAATATATTTCTTCTCTTTTCGCGGTATTCCTGTTTTTGGGGATAGACGGATACTCAGACCAGTGGCCTCAGGCTTCGGGCCCGAATGCAAACTTTATCACAACAGGAAAGGCCCCCTCTTCCTTCAGTGTTTCGAAAGATCAAAATATTGACTGGAAGATACCTCTGCCCAATACGGGTCAGGGATCCGTTATTATTTCAGAAGGTCTTGCATTCGTCACTTCTCACGAAGTCATAAAGAAAGACACGGAAACCGGCTCGTTGATACTTGGCTTATGCTTCGATGCCTCCACCGGCAAAGAACTATGGCGTCGTGAAATCCCCGGGACGCGAACAACGGATTTATCAAGCCTTTTCAGCGACAACACGGCGGCATCCCCTGTAGCCGACGGCAAGCGAGTAGTGTTCACCAACGTCGGAGGCACGGTAAAGGCTTTTGATTTTTCAGGAATAGAAAAATGGTCGCACACATGGACACCCTTTGGCAGACACCATGCACGCCAACACGAACCCTTCATTATCGACGGGAACGTCGTCCTCATGCACGCACCTCGTTACGACCTGCCTGTGGCGGTCACAACAAAAACTGGTTCGCATCCTCTAGGCCGCGGTCGTGAATACTGGACCTATCTGCAAGCCTACAAACTGACGGATGGTGAACGAAGTTGGCAGGCGGAACCAGCTACCAGCATACATTCGACTTCAATCTCAGGCAAACTGGCAAATGGGGACTACGCCATACTGACTGGTCGTGGCGGCGGACATAAACCACCCGAAGAACCGTATGGGATATCACTTCTGAATGCAAACAACGGCAAACGAATCTGGGATGCCGAAATCATCAACTATCAAGCCGTGCAAAACGCGCACTGGAATAAAGAATCGGCAATGACGTTCGTAGGGAAAGAGCACCGTATGCTTGACATAAAAACCGGAAAGCCAAAGAGAGCGATTTCATTGACTGATGACGTAACCATATGCCGGCTCGAAAACGGAAAGTACGTAACTCGAGAAAAGCAACGGATGGCAAAGGCCAAAAAGGCTATCACTTACATGACCAATCTTCTAATCGGCGATTACCATTATTTCCGTTCTTTCAGCGGCTTCATGATTGGTCGAGTGAACACAAGAACAGGCAAGGTGGAATATCTTCAAGTACCTGCTCAAGTAATTCGCAAGGTGGGTAAACCCGATGTGACGAACTGGCAAAAAGCCTTGCCGAACGACATGAGGAACGCCAACGGCTTTCGAGCCACGCAAGACAAGCGTAATGCAGGTAACGGTTGGGGGCACGTTTCTGCCGCTAGCCCTATTGTCGTTGGAGACAAAATTTATTTCCCGACGATGACGGGGATGGTTTACGTACTGCGGTGGAATGCCGAAACTCTCGATGAAAAGGCACTTCTCTCCATTAGCGATCTAGGTCCAGCCGGCGAAACCTGGTCGCTTTCATCTTTGTCCTATGCAAATGGCAGAATATATGCTCGCACGATGAAGGAGTTGATTTGTATCCGAGAAAAATGATGTTCCTCAAGGAGTCGTTAAAAAGTGTTACGGCGCGTCAACCTCTTCAGTAAGTTAAAAGATGAAACCTTTCTTTACGATATTTCCTATCTGGATGATTTCCCTTTACGGAGGAAGCGCCAAGCCCAACATGGTAGTTGTACTCGTCGACGACCACGCCTTCGAGGCAATTTCGGCTTACGGAACCTACTTGAAGGATTTCGCCAAGACTCCCACCATCGACCGATTGGCTGAGGAAGGCATGCGGTTTGACAACTTCACCTGCGCCAACTCCATTTGCTCCCCCAGTCGTGCTTCCATCCTTACCGGACAATACAGTCACAAGAATGGCGTCCAAGGTCTCAACGGATCCATTAACGATGATTCTCCGCAATATCCCAGCGAACTACAGAAAGCGGGATACCAAACTTGGTTGGTTGGCAAATGGCACCTCAAGAGTCAGCCGAAGGGCTACGACAAACACATGGTAGTAAAAGGGCAGGGAAAATATTTCGACCCTACTTTCACCGGCAGCGAAGGAACATGGAAACGAAAAGGCTACTCCACCGACGTCTACACCGACGTCGCCATGGATTGGCTCAAGTCGAGGGATAAGAAAAAGCCTTTTCTCCTCAGCCTCCAGTTCAAGGCGCCTCACCACGAATATGGTCATGCTGCCCGCTACGACGGATTGCTTGCCGAAGTTCCGATCGCCGAACCGCCCACCCTCTACGAGGACATCCGTAACGGAGACTCAAACCTCAAGAAAGAATTTCTCAAGAGAACCAAGTTTCACATGTTGCATTCCGGCGGCAATCCCAAGCAAACCAAGGAAGGTAACGCTTATTACTTTCGTCACCTGAATGACGAGGAACCCAACGCCATGTGGAAACACGACCCGACGAGCGACAAGGACCGCATACGAGTGGCCTACCAGCACATGATCCACAAGTACGTGCGCTGCATAACCGGCAATGACGACAACCTCAAGCGGGTCCTAGATTACTTGGACAAGGAAGAGCTGACCGAGGACACCATAGTCATCTACACCTCAGACCAAGGGTATTGGCTTGGTCAACACGGATTCTACGACAAGCGACTCATTCTGGAGACCTCCATGCGTATGCCTTTCCTTATTCGCTATCCTCGCGTCATCAAACCGGGGAAGGTGAATAAGGACCTTTGCATCAACGTCGACATTGCCCCCACTCTGATCGAACTTGCCGGATTAAAAGCACCCGCGACCATGCAGGGATGCAGCATGGTACCCTTGCTCAAAGGGAAGGTTCCCTCCGACTGGCGCCAATCTCAGTTCTACACCTATTGGGGCTCGCCCAATCACTACGGCATAACCACCGAGCGTTACACCTACATCAAACTCGCGGGCCACCCCGCAGAACTATTCGATCGCCAAAAAGACCCGGAACAAGTTCACAATGTCGCCGCCGACACTGAAAACAAACCGATCGTCGAACAACTTGAAGCTGAACTGCAAAAACAAATTAGGGAAGTGGATATCAAACAAGATGAGCTACCATCCTCCTCGACAGATAAAGAAAAGAAAAGAAAAACACGGAAGTAAGCTGGTTTAAAAAAAGAATCGGAGTCTATTTCTTGCACACGCTTGCTTTGTCGGGAAGATAAGACTACCTCATCTGAGATGAAGACTTTTTGGAAAGCCCTCGGATTGAGTTTACTAATGATCGGCACAGTGGTTCACGCGAAAAATTTCCCTGAACCTCCCGATACCCAAAAAACCGATCTCAAACTCCCCACGCCAAAGGAAAGCGCAGCAGGGTTCTCACTTCCCGATGGTTTTAAGGTCAATGTGTTCGCCGCAGAACCCGACGTTCGCCAGCCCATCGCCATGACCTTTGACGATCGCGGACGACTCT
>CAZXKR010000067.1:0-7004 GCA_964641305.1 uncultured Puniceicoccaceae bacterium
CTTCCCTCGGTGAAAAGTAAGGACAGATACATTGGGATGTTCAGCGGACTCGGGTCCGGGGTGCCCCTTGACGAGTTTGGTCGCAGGCGACTCGACTTCGAGGAGGTGGTTGCCTGGGCGAGGGAGAATCTCTGCAAGGACGACCGCATAATCTGGTTTCTCGGGGTCGTCCAGCGGGCCGCCCTGCTCCGCTTGCGCAACAGCGAGGAAACCTTGTGCCCAAAGATGCGGCGCAAGATCAACCGGAAGCTGAGGGGCTTCGACGCCGAGCGCGTGAATGCGGACTTCGATTCCGATTTCGCCGCCACTTGGCCTCACTACCGGAGTCTCGCGGACGTCTACAAGTGTCCACGCATGTTGGATTATTCCTTTTACTTTCGCAAAGGAGACAGGTTCATCCCCAAGCCTGCGGCCCTGATTCTAAGTGATCACGAGGAAATGGAAGAGCGCCTGAAGGAACTCGTGGCAGGCGAACGCTTTTGCTCGGACGGTAAACCTTATCTCAATTTCAAGGACGGCTGGACTTGGTTCATGATCGAGGATGGCGGCTCGTATCAGGAGGCGAAGGCGATGAAGCATTGCGGGAATGGGATCGGGACACCCGATGACGTTCTCCTGTCCTTGCGTGAACCGATCCAAAGGGGGGACGTCCTTTTTTGGAAACCTCACCTGACCTTCATTCTCAACAACGGCATCCTCGGCGAAATGAAGGGCTGCGCAAACGCCAAGCCCGACAAACGATACCACTCCTACGTGGAGGGGCTGCTTTCCAAGCGGGAAATACGTCGGGTGCAGGGTGGCGGGTATCTCCCCGGAAACAACTTCTCCTTCGCCGACATGACGCCTGCGCGACAAAGGAGAACGATGGAGGCGAATCCCGAATTGGAGGTCGATCCCTTCGGGAACGACGGGAAAATTCTCATCGAGGGAACAAGCCGGCGTTGGATTCAAACGAGTAAACCGAAGTTTGCCCCAAGAACGAATGACTGTTTTGCCTCCGCCTCGTCTTGGATTGCGTTTCAGACGCCCATCCTGTCCTCGAATGGGACTACCTGGGTTTCCCAAGCGTGGTGCGGTCTGGAACAGGGAATGCTAGGGGAGTTGATGCTCGGTCGAGAGGACGTTTCGAGAATGCTCGACTCCACGACTGCCGACCTGTTGCTCCTTCCTCATCTGGAGAAATTCCTCGATGACCATGACCCGATGGCGGATCATTCAAACTGGGGAAAGGTTTTGACCGGTGCCGATTTTTCCAAATTAATGATAAGCAAGCCCGCCTACTTCAGGAACTCTTCCCTGAAGGCGGTCTGGGATTTTACGGGTTTTTCTGAGGCCTACTTGTCCGTTCTCAACGAGCGGTTCGGGTTGGGTTTCCGTATGGCGGAGGACGGGATAGAGATCGGAAGGTTCGATTCCCTGGTTGGTTTTGCCAAGGAAACGCTCGACCCTCAGTTCGAGCGTTTCGTGAGTCGATACAGTAACGACTTGCTGCAGGCATGGCGTGAGAACCCCCCCTTTGGCGTGAAGTGGCTCCAGTTTCGCACGTCGAAAATGCAGGAGCGGGACGAATCGGTTTCTCTCGTCCTTACTCCCGACGGGGCACTGCAATTTTTTCAAGAAATGCTGAAGAAGCCCAGGTGCTCGACGAGGCGAACCGCCCTAACGGTCTTCACCTACGGTTCCGACACCGGCAATCGTGACCTCGCCGGCTACCGAGGATTTCCCTACGAGATCGCCTACCGCTTTGGGCTGCGCAAGGATTTCTGCCTGCTCAACTGATCTTGCGGGCGCCAGAATCAGGTTGTGCCGTTAAGTTTTCCGTAAGAAGATTTCCTTGGTTTGATCCCATGGTGAATTCGTCTTGGGAATCCGATTTCAAGGTGTTTCGTCCGATTCCGAAACATTGGTGAATCGTAGATGAATTAAGCAATTGAGGTACAAGAAATATTTTCCTAGTTGACTTATTTGTAGAGAGTAAATGCAACGCCCGTGATGAATCGAAGAGTACTGTTTGTGGATGATGAGGAAGGCGTTGTTCGTTCTTTGGAACTTGCCTTGCGAAAACAGCCTTATGAAACCTTTTCCGCCCTGTCGGGGAACGAGGGTTTGGATATCTTGCGCAAAGAAGGTGCTGGAACCTTCGACGTAATTATTTCCGACATGAAAATGCCAAATATGGATGGGGCGCAATTCTTTGCAAAAGCAAAGGAACTTTGTCCTGATTCTAGTCGCATATTGTTGACGGGACATGCGGAGATAAACTCCTGCATAGCAGCTGTGAACGAGGGGAGAATTTTTCGTTTTCTGACCAAACCATGTTCGCAGGACGAATTGTTCGCATCTATTGAAGCAGGCATAAGGCAAAGAGAGTTGATTCAAGCCGAACGGGTCTTGCTTGAGAAAACTTTGAATGGAGCCATAGACGCCTTGATGCAAGTTATGGCAGTATCCAAACCTCTCTTGTTTGGACGCTCACGAAGAGTATATACTTTGGCCAAGGATTTCGGATTGGCCTTGGGCATTCCCAACCAATGGGAGCTGGAAATTGCGGCTCAGTTTTCCCAACTTGGTCTCTTGATCTTGCCGGATGACGTGGTCAAAGCTCATTACTATGGCAAAGAACTTAGCCGAGTGGAGAAAAGCATGGTGGCCCGTGGCCCCAGTATCGTTGAACGGGTTCTCAACAAAGTGCCGCGCCTCGAGGGTGTACGGGAAATTATCAAACGTATGGATATTGGGGATGTATCCGAAACCGAGGGGAGAAATGATCCTATCGATTTGTTGGCTTCCGTTTTGCGTTCCGCTACGGAGATCGAGTCCTTGAAAGCCCAGGGAAAGACATTTGCCGAAGCCGTTGAAACGGTGGTGCTTTCCGGAAACGCCCCCGACCAGTTGTTGGCTATTTTGAAGAGTTCCTTTTGTGAAGAATCTCAAGTTGAAGTTCAAAAAGTGAATTCGGAGGAACTCGGGGATTACCTTGGATGGCATTTGGCCGACGACGTCTATTTGCCGCCCGACTTCCTGTTGGCGACTAGAGGCACCCCCATAAGCGTGGAGTTTATTCAGTTGGTCCGGAGCTATCTTGCTTGTCGAGACGACTTTCCCGAGGTTGTGGAAATTTCGTCTCCAAGAGCTGCGCTTTGAAAGTTTAGCGGAAGAGCCCCGTGTACATAAGAGGGCTGAGCATGTGAATCGAGAAATTATAGGCTTCGTGCACGACTGCGGCGAAGGTGAATGCGTGGAGTATCGATCGTCGCCTTGGGGCTTCGTAGGCGACGACCAACATGATGCATCCCGGATACATGATGAGATGGGCGGCGAAATCTCGTTGCGTGTGCAGGATAAACTCGAAGAAGAACGCAAAAGTGGGTATTGCCACCCACTGGGGAATACGGATGAGTCGGGCGATTTCAAGAATAGGAAGAAACCAGATGAGGGTTTCCAGCACGGGGGCGAAGATAATGGAAAAAAAAGTGCGGTGAGGGTCGAACCAATTTCGGGCATAGGCTCCATCCAGCCAACTCACCCATTGGGGCAGCTTGAAAAAAAGGAACGGGAGAAAAAGGGTGCAAAGGTAAATCTCGACCAGAAGACGAACCTCCGAAACCCGTTCGTATCGCTTAACGATACGATCGAAAAAAGACTTCAGCCAAGTCCAGACCGGGAGATCGCAAGGATTCCTGGGTTTCTTTCCCTCGGGATAAAGTTTTGCGTGCTTTACCGAGGGTATCGACCAATCGGCTTTCTTTGGCTGGACTGCTTCCATAGTTCCGTTGAAGAATAAATCGCAAAACGTAAGTGTTTTCTTACAACTCCGAGAGCGATTTTATTCTGGAGGGAGAGCAGGTCCGGTTTCAGTCGAGGTAAGCTTCTGAAGACTTAGGTTTTGAAGCATGAGTGTTACTCAATTGTTGCACAGAAATCCTTTGACATGCCCGGGGTTTGTTAAGTTAGTGTTTGTCTCTTTATGGAGACCGCTTACCAGACCCTTGTTTTGAACCGATTGTGGCAAGCTGTGAATGTGGTGGGTGTGGAGAGAGCTTTCAGTCTACTGGCACTTGAACACGCTCAAGTCATCTATGCCGAGGACGGAAGTTTTCGCCTCTTTGATGCTGATGCGTGGTTTGCTTTTTCAGCGGAGACTCCCCCCTCGGAAGGAGGTCGATTGATACATACGGTGAACCAGTCGGTGAGGGTGCCGAGTGTACTTCTTCTTCGCAGGTACGATCGAATGCTTTTACGGGAGATGAAATTCAATCGGCAGAATCTCTTCGAGCGTGATGGATATCGCTGTCAATACTGTGGCAATTCCTTTGTTGCGAAGGAATTGAACATGGATCACGTAGTGCCCCGAGATCGTGGTGGAAAAACATCGTGGGAAAACGTTGTGACTTCCTGCATCCGCTGCAATAGCCGAAAGGGGAATCGCGACCCGAATGAAGCCGGTATGTTTTTGCTTCGCGAACCCGTTCGGCCGAGACAGCGTCCTTTCGTGAGTTTTTTGTATGGTCGCCCAATTGAGGATTCTTGGCGTCATTTTATCCAAGCGAAGTAAGACTGACAGGCTTTTATTGACCTTAGTCAGACTCAAGGTCGGTCGGTGATTCTCTCTTGTGTCTAGTGTCTGGAAGTCTGTCTCTCTGAATGGTTGATTGGATTGTTCTATTGGTTCTACGGTTGGGTTTTTGGTGGTTGTGACCTCCTTGCGGTATGGTGTAGTTGCTCTTTCAATGAGTTCTGAGGAAGGAAAGGCTGAAGCAAAGGACCGAAGGGCGTTGGATGCCCTTTACCGGGTTAGTTCGCTGGCAGGGAATTCCGAGGATCCGATGATCGCGCTGGAAGGAATCATTGACGAGGTGATGCGTGCTTTCAACGCGGGTTCTGCTTCCATTGCTTTGATCAATGCGGATTCCGACCAACTTTTGATTGAGGTTGAACGGGGTTTGTCGGAAGATGCCCGTGGCTTCGAATTGCCTTTGGGGCATGGTATTACCGGGTGGGTGGCTTTGCATGGCGAACCCTTGCTTGCTCCGAACGTTGACGAAGAGCCGCGTTATTTTTCTCTGGATTCTCGAGTAAAGTCTGAGATGGCTGCTCCTCTCCGAGAGAAGGGGCGCTCGATCGGGGCTTTGAATGTGGATTCGTTCCGTAAAGGAGATTTTGATGAGGATGATCTCCGACTACTCACTCTTATTGCCAATGAGGCGAGTCGAGTGCTGGAAAACATGTGGCTCATCAGGCAGCTGCGACATAAGGCGGGTCAATTGCAGTCTTTGGTGGGCGTTGGACAGGCCATGGCGGACAAGCGGGAAGTGGAGGAGGTGCTGCGTTCCATTGCGAGGGAAGCCCTTGAGTTGATGGAGTGCCGGTTTTCCGCTTTGTTTCTTTATCATGCGGACGAGGATTTGTTGCGGTTACATTCTTTGCGTGGACCGAATGGCGTTCTTGATGTCGAAGAGACCTTGAGACCCGCAGAGAGCGCTTTGGGGTCCGCCGTGCGTGGTCTCAAGCAGATTCAGACCAAAGACTTGCTTCGCACAGAGGAACACCACTTCATTCATTTGATTCGGGAGGAAAAATTGCACTCGATGCTGGCTACGCCATTGGTGTACGAGAATGAGCCAATAGGCGTGTTGTCGCTGTACGTGGACAAACCTTACCGATTCAACGATGACGAGCGATTGCTGGCTCGTGCATTAGCTGACCTCGGAGCCATCGCAATCGAAAATGCTGGGCTGTACGGGCGTGTATTCGAAACGGAGGAGAGTTTGCGAAAGAGCGAGCGCTTGACGACTTTGGGTATGCTTGCGGCGGAAATTGCTCACGAAATCCGAAATCCGCTCATGGTTTTGCGACTGTTGTTCGATTCGATCAAATCGGGTGCAACGTCAGAGGAAGAGACTCAGAAAGATCTGGAGGTTATTCGCGAAAAGCTTAATCATCTTGAGCAAATCGCAGGCAGAATCTTGGACTTTGGCAAGGATCGGGAGTCCATACGTCTCGAATTGTCGATTAGCGAGTTGTTGGACGACGTTCTTCGTTTGGTTCGCCTAAAGTTGGCCCGAGCCAAAGTCGAGATGCGTTTGGAGGATTCGCCTATGGATCTGGTGGTTCTGGCTGATAAGGGACAACTTCAACAGGCTTTGCTAAACTTGATTCTGAATGCCTTGGCTGCAATGCCTGACGGTGGTTTGCTTTCGATCAAAGTGGAAAAGGGTGAAGGACGCCGGGTGGTGATTTGCGTGCGAGATTCGGGTTTTGGCATACCCGAGGAGTTGCAGGACCGCATCTTTGAATCCTTTTTGACCGGTCGAAAGGAGGGGTCGGGATTGGGTTTGGCGATCTCCAAACGAATCCTGAAAAGCCACGAAGGCGATCTTGAACTCTTGGAATCAAATGAACAAGGAACTACTTTTCGTCTTACCTTGCCCATGCTGGATTAGCAGACGGGTTTGACGCTTTTCCTGAACTAAAGCGCTCGTCAACGCTTGTAGGTCGAGGATAGTGTGGGACAAGTTAAACTTCCATGTGATACTTGCCTGCGGAAAGGTCTTGTCCTAGTCGTTCGCGAAGCTCGAGGTATCGTGAGGGAGCAAAGGTTTCTTCGGGATCAGACGTTTCGACGTGAAAGACGTCGTTTGCCACCCCGTGTTCAGTGGCTATTCGAGCGAATGCGATACTAAGGCCGCAGTCGGCGATGGCCTTGGCGATTAGGTGAAGGAGCCCGAGTTGGTCGGCAGCCCGTACTTCGACGATGGTTCGATCGACCAGTACGTCGCGATAAACGTCTACGTTCGGGGCAATGTTGGCACCCAGCCTGTCTTGACTGGCGAACGGCGCCCTCGTATCAAGTTTTCGTTTTCTTTCACGGATCAAAGCCTCAGTTGAAATTTCGCCGGAGAGCACCTCTTTGAGCGTATTTTCAAAGATGGTGCGAACGTCTTCGTCCTTCATCTTTGCAGCACCTTCGTCTTTCTCTACGAAAAAGACGTCTATTGCAATGT
>CAZXKR010000068.1:0-6932 GCA_964641305.1 uncultured Puniceicoccaceae bacterium
TGAGCGAGCAAACCGAGAGCGACGAAGAGCATGACCTGTTGCCCGAGGAAGAATCTGTGCCCTCCGAGGCCGAATAACCGTTGACTTCGAAGCCTCCCGCGTGTCGGGGAATCAATTCTTGAAGGATGGCGGGAAGCTGTTTCTTTGCCAAGGAGAGCTTTTGGCTTAGGGAATTAGGCCAAGATATCCTTCACCACGCGGGCTTTTTCGACGCCTGTCAATTTCATGTCGAGACCTTGGTGTTTGACGGAGAAGCGGTTGTGGTCGATTCCGAGTTGGTGTAGCATAGTGGCGTGCAGGTCACGTACATGGACCACCTCTTTTTCGGCGTGGTAACCTAATTCGTCTGTTTCTCCGTAACCGACACCGCCTTTGATGCCGCCTCCGGCCATCCACATCGAGAATCCTTTGACGTGGTGGTCGCGACCAGCTCCACCTTTGCCCTGAAACATTGGGGTGCGTCCGAATTCCCCACCCCAGACAACGAGTGTGTCCTTAAGCATGTCTCGTTGCTTGAGATCTTGAATAAGTGCCCAAGTCGGCTTGTCGGTGAGACCACAGCATGTGTTCATGTACTTGACCAGTCCGCCATGATGATCCCAACCACGATGGTAGAGGTGGATGAAGCGTACGCCCCGCTCGGCTAGCCTTCGAGCAAGCAGGCAATTGGAGGCATAGGATCCGTCGCCGGGTTTGGCCCCGTACATATCGAGAACGTGTTGAGGTTCCTTGGATACGTCCATCAACTCGGGAACCGAGGTTTGCATGCGAAAGGCCATCTCGTAGGCAGCGATTCGGGTAGCTGTCTCAGGATCGTTGATGCTTTTGTTCCGGTGGTGATCGAGGGCCGTTATGGCGTCGACAAGTTTGCCCTGTGTTTCAGCGCTAGTTCCTGCCGGGTTGCCGACGTAATGGACGGGGTCACCAGAAGAGTTGAACTCTACGCCTTGGTGGCGACTGGGGAGGAAACCGGCGCCCCATTGGCGTGATGCGATGGGCTGTGGGTTGCGTCCACCGACACTCGTCATGACGACGAAACCGGGCAAGTCCTTCGATTCGCTACCAAGGCCGTAGTTCACCCAAGCCCCCATGGAGGGTCGACCATTGATGCCGGTGCCGGTGTTCATGAAGGTGTGCGCGGGATCGTGATTGATCTGCTCCGTAACCATCGATCGGACGATGGCTACGTCGTCCACCATCTTCGCTGTCCACGGTAGGAAGTCGCTGACGTATTGGCCGCTTTTCCCATATTGCTTGAACTTTGTCAGATGCCCTTGAACCTTAAGCGCCTTGCCCTGAAGTTGGGCAATAGGTTGGCCCTTGGTGAAAGACTCGGGCATGGGTTTCCCGTTCATTTCATCCAACTTCGGCTTGTAGTCGAAAGTCTCTAAATGGGAGGGCCCCCCGGCCATGCACAGGAAAATGACCCGCTTTGCCTTTGCCTTGGGAAGTAGGTAGGAGGGGCGTTCGTCCTTGTGACCACTTTCGGCCATCAAGAGATTGAGAGCGGTGGACCCGAGGCTCAAGCCAGAGCCGGCAAGGAAGGCGCGTCGATTGATTTGTATGGGCGACATGTCAGCGTCGAAGGTTGGTTTCCGCCAAGTTGAGGATGCCCCGGGCTACAGTCGTCCAAGCGGCTTCCTCCTTGGCTTTCTGGGAGGTCAGTAGTTTCTTGAGGATGTTACGCTCGAAGTCGTCCGGTTTACGGGAGACAGCTTCTCGGAAGGCGAAATCCAGACGTGAGTCGATGGCTGTCCCTCCCTCGGCCAAAATGCGCTTGGCTAAGGATTGCGCTGCTTCCACGAAAGTAGGGTCATTGAGCAAGACCAAGGCGGCCAGAGGTGTGTTGGAGCTAGGGCGTTGAGCCGTGCACTCCTCTCGACGGGGGGCGTCGAAGGCCTTCAGCATCGGATGTAAAAACTGTCGTTGCCAATGAACGTAGACACCTCGACGCCACTGACGTTGATCTTTGTGATGATCGTACTTGCGGGTCGGGAAATTGAGATGCCGATAATAGCCAGCCGGTTGATAGGGCTTGATGCTTGCTCCGCCAACCTCCCGTACTAGAAGACCGCTTATGGCTAGGGCGTTGTCGCGAATGGTTTCGGCGGGCAACCTGTAGGATTTTTGGAAACTTATCTTTTTTCCGGAACTAGAGGAAGTTTGTCGATAAGTGCGACTGAGGACGATTTCCTTCAGCAATGCCTTTATTCGCCAATTCTTTTCAATGAGGCTTATGGACAAGTTGTCGAGGAGTTCGGGGTGCCGGGGCGGTTGACCTTGTCCGCCGAAGTCGGTCAGGTCGGGTGCCAAGCCTTGACCGAAGAGCAAATACCAGAGGCGATTGGCCAGAACTCGAGCGGTGAGTTTTCCGGCTCCCTTGTCGGCGTCCATGAGCCAGTTGGCCAAGTCCAGTCGGGTCAGGCGTTTTTCAGAGGCGAGGCTTCCCATGAATTCAGGTATCGCTGATTGCACTACGGGACCGCTTTCGTCGAGCCAGTCGCCACGCGGCAAGATATGGGTGACCCGTGGCTTGGTGACCCTGGTGATCATGGTCTTGCGAGTTGCCTTCTTCAACTTGTCGCGATTGATCTTGAGAGCTTTGATTTCGGCCTGAAGCTTGAGGTCGGCAGCCTTGGCATGAAGCGCTTCCTTGGCTGCGATGTCCTTTTCCAGTTTAGCGAGGTCTTCTCGTTGGCGTCTGTTCAATACGTTGATTTCCGGATCACGCCGAGTAGGTAAGCTGTTACTGCCGTTTTTTAGATGGGCGGTGTCGTCAATGTCGTCGAAGAAGGCCGCCATGGAGTAGAAGTCCTTTGCCGTGTAAGGGTCGTACTTGTGGTCGTGACATTGAGCGCAACCCATGGTCGCTCCCATCCACACCTCCGAGAGGTTGCGTACTCGGTCTGCGGCATACATGGCGATGTATTCCTTCTTCTGGACGCCTCCCTCGTGCGAGGTTTGCAACAAACGGTTATAGCCCGTGGCGATAGTTTGGTCGATTGTCGGGCTTTGTAGCAAGTCTCCAGCTAATTGCTCGCGTGTGAACTGGTCGAAAGGAAGTCCATCGTTGAAGGAATCGATTACCCAGTCGCGGTAGGGAGTTATGCTGTGATCTTGGTCTCCATGGTAGCCGACGGTATCGGCGAAGCGGACAAGATCCAGCCAGTAGGATGCCATTTTCTCGCCATGGTGCTCGGATGCCAACAAACGATCGACGAGAGTTTCGTATGCTTCTTCAGTGGGGTTTCTCGCGAAGGTTTCCACCACTTCGGGTTCGGGTGGGAGTCCGATCAGGTCGAAGTGGAGTCTTCTGGCAAGGGTTACTAAATCGGCAGGGGTTGCAGGATCTTGAGCATTGTCCTCGAAATGTTTCAATGTGAAGCGATCGATCCAGTTGCCGACCCAGTCGGACTTCTTGACCTCGGGTAGGTCGTGTTTCTTCGGTTGGACGTAAGCCCAGTGCTCTGACCATCGGGCGCCCTCGGCTATCCATTGCGAGATGAGCTTTTTTTCTTGAGGAGAGAGCGACTTTCCGGAGTCCGGAGGTGGCATGAGATCATCCTCATCGGCAGTAGTGAGGCGGTATATTAGTTCACTATCCTGAGGATTCCCGGGAATAATGTATTTCTTTTTTTGATCCTTTGCCGAACTTTCCAAGTCGAGGCGAGGCTTGGCTTTGCGATGTTCCTTGTCGGGTCCGTGGCAAAAGAAGCACTTGTCCGACAATATGGGTCGCACATCGCGGTTGAAGTCCACCTCTTTAGCATGGGCGTTTAGTGACAAGGCGAGCAACAAGGCAAATGCTTGAGAAATCTTCATTTCAAGGATCGGCAAATTAGTGAGCTCGAAGGTTTCTTCAACCGAAAACTCTCCACGCCTTTTACTTTTACTTGATCTTTTTGAAGTGAATTCAGGTATTTTCAGACTAGGATTTTACGGACCACCCTGCCTTTGACGTCGGTCAAGCGGAAGTCGCGACCGCGATAGCGATAGGTGAGCTTTTCGTGTTCCATACCCGTGAGGTGGAGCATGGTGGCGTGGAGGTCGTGAACCGACATCTTGTTTGCGGCTGGATTGTATCCGAAATCGTCGGTTTCACCGTATGTGACGCCACCTTTGACACCTCCTCCCGCCATCCAGATCGAAAAGGCTTTCATGTGGTGATCGCGACCCGATCCTTGAGCCATGGGCGTACGGCCAAATTCGCCTGCCCAAACCACTAATGTCTCGTCTAGCATCCCTCGCTGCTTGAGGTCTTGGATGAGTGCTGCCGAACCTTGATCTACAAGCTTTGTCGTAGCCTGCATTCCCTTTTCAATATTGCTGTGGTGATCCCAACCGCGGTGGTAAAGTTGGATGAAGCGCACTCCTCGTTCGGCGAGTCGACGGGCGAGCAGGCAATTCCCCGCGAACGAACCATCCGCTCCCTTGGTCCCGTATAGATCGAGTATTGGTTTCGGTTCCTTGGACAGATCTACCAACTCGGGGACACTTGCCTGCATCCGGAACGCAAGCTCGTATTGGCTGATTCGAGTGGCTATTTCGGGATCTTCAAGTTGGCTAGCTCGAATTCTATTTAAAGCTTGAGATGCGTTGATTACGTCTCGCTGACTTCGAGTGGATACGCCTTTGGGATTACGAACGTACAGAACGGGATCCCCCGTGGAATGAAATTGAGAACCTTGCAACCTTCCGGGGAGAAAACCGTTGTGCCATTGGCGAGCCGCGATGGGTTGATTCTGTCCTCCACCAGTGGAGGTGAGCACTAGAAAGCCGGGCAAGTCTTGGGATTCCGAACCAAGCCCGTATAGAAACCATGAGCCCATGGCCGGTCGGCCGCTGATGGCAGTGCCCGTGTTCATGAAGGTGTGAGCGGGATCGTGATTGATGGCCTCGGTGTGCATCGATCTGATGATGCAAATGTCGTCCGCTATCTTCGGAATATGTTTAAAGACATCGCTGATTTGTTGACCTGATTTGCCGTGTCGGCTGAATTTAAAGTAGGGTCCTCGACAGGTCAGTTTCTTCCCTTGCAACTGTGCGATGGGTTGGCCTTTGGTGAAACTGTCCGGCATGGATTGGCCATTCATCTTCTCCAGCATGGGTTTGTAGTCGAAGCTTTCCAAGTGTGAGGGACCGCCGGCCATGTAGAGAAATATGATTCGCTTGGCTTTGGGAGCTAAACTCATCAAGGCTTGCTTTGGAGATTGTTCCGCTTGGAGCAGAGAATTGAAGGCGAGCCCGCCCAAGCCGGCTGCTGTTTGGCCGAGAAAGGATCGTCGACAAATGTTACTGTCAAGCGTTTGCATGGCTGTCAGTTTCTTGTAATGGTTTCGTGAAGGTTGAGAAGTGTTCGGGCCACTGAAGTCCAAGCAGCGAGTTCAACCGGATCGATTGTTTCGTTGTGTGGTTTCTCGCCCGTTGTCAAAAGCGCTTGAGCAGCATTCTTGTTTTCCGAGTAGATCTTACGTTCCTTCTCTAACAGCTTTTGCAGGATCAGTCTTTCCTCATTTTTTGGCGAACGAGCCAAGGCGAACTGAAAAGCTAGATCGAATCTGGAGAGATCCTCTTTGTGAGTGGTGAGGATGCGTTCGGCGAAGAGGCGGGCGGCCTCTACGTAGGTGGGATCGTTTAGGAGAACTAGCGCTTGTTGCGGTGTATTCGATATAGGCCGTTCCGCCACGCATTCTTCGCGTGCGGGGGCATCGAAAGCTTGCAGACTGGGATGCCAGAAAGACCTTCGCCAAAGGGTATAAATGCCACGCCGGTAGAGTTCTTCTCCCTTGTCCTGAACGTATTTTCCCGAGTTGTAGAGGCGAAACCAGTAGTTGGAGGGTTGGTATGGCTTTACGCTGCGCCCTCCGATCTTCGGAACCAAGAGACCGCTGATGGCGAGAGCGTTGTCCCGGATGAGTTCCGCCTCCAGCCGAAAAGCGCCTTGTCGGGCTAGCAGGCGGTTTTCAGGATCAAGTTTTGTGGAGGTGGGATGATTGGATGATCGCCTGTAGGCTTCGCTTGTAACGATTTGGCGTATGTGTCGCTTTATATCCCAACCGTTCTCCATGAAATCTACGGCCAACCAATCCAATAGCTTGGGATGGGTCGGTCTTTGCCCCTGTGCTCCAAGGTCGTCAAGGTCGCGAGCGAGGCCTTTTCCAAAGAATTGTTTCCAGACCCGATTCACGAAGACGCGAGCTGTCAAGGGATTGTCTCGGGAAGCGATCCATCGGGCCAAGTCGAGGCGCGTGGCTCGACTTTCCCCTAGGTCGAGTTTGCCAAGAAAGGTGGGTATGGCGGGTTGCATGATCGGTCCTGAATCGTCGAGCCAGTTGCCTCTTGGCAGGAGGCGCACCATTCTGGGCTTGGCCTGTAGGGTTACTAGGGTTTTGGGCCATGCTTTTGCATTTGTGAGTTGCCCGAGTCTTTTCTCCAAGGTCAGGATTCTGGATCTGATTTCCTGTTTTTCATTCTCCCGGTTCTTGTCCAGTACCGTTATCCGGCGAACAACCGGGGCCAGTTCCCTGCCTTGTAGGTCCCTGTGGCCATAAGTCAGAATCTGCTTTTCCATCCTGCCGGGATCCACTGTTCCCGTGACCTGCACTTCCGCCTTAACCACAATATTTCCTAAGGCGTCAACGACCTCGGCACCCGGGTCAGTGAAGGGGGTGCCGACTTGATGCGTGACCTCTGCCTCACCAATCAGGCGAAGGGAGGGAGGCGTATCCTTCGTCACAATGACTGTTCGTTTTGCCTTGGAAAGGTTTCCACTGGAGTCAACGACGGTGTAATGTACGGTTTTCTCTCCTGCTTCAGAGGTATCCAGTCCACCTCCGGAAAAAAGCACAGCAACCTCGGAACCCGTCAAGCCGCGGTTGTAGAGGCGAATGTCGTCTACGGCGACCTTGGCGTAAGTGCCGCTATGCCGACCA
>CAZXKR010000069.1:0-6923 GCA_964641305.1 uncultured Puniceicoccaceae bacterium
CGGCTTCATGGCGACCATCTTCAGACCGATTGCCCCAAAGGCTCAAGCCAAAGCGTGGCCCTTGGGCGAAAACCCTCCCACGACAAAGAGGGGTTTCCGCAACAAGTAGGGATTGAATGCAAACGGAAAGGCCGCATATATGTGTTTTGCTTTCATGAAACCGTTCCTACTCCTTGCATTCACCATCGGAACCGCTGCCTTGCAATCCAAGGTGCAAGTGGAAGCCGACTTTCCCGGCGGTTCCGTCGTGGTCGAGGAACTGGATCCGGAAAAGCGATTGCTTCGCTTTCGCCCCATGAACCACAAAGGCAAGGGCTGGGCCTGTTGGTGGTATTTCAAGGTGTCCGGCCTCACGCCGGGCGAGGTCTGGAAACTGAGCCTGAACGGCTCGGGGTTCGCGGCTCCGAGCCGGGCCTCCGTCAGCTCCGACGACAAGATCTGGAAGCACTCCTCTCCAGGCAAGCGGTCGGGCAAACTGTTCACCTATGAGGTCAAGGTGGACGCGGAAACCACCTGGTTCGCGTGGGGACCACCTTTCACCCTCGCGGATGCGCGAAGTCTCGTCGAGAAAACGGTGAAGGCAAAGGTCGGAGCCGAAGCCTTCGAGCTTTGCAAAAGCCAAGATGGCCATGTCGTGCCCGCCCTCCGCTGGGAGCCCAAAGGGGACGGGAAGCAACCCGCCATCTGGATACAGGCCCGCCAGCACGCATGGGAGGCCGGGTCCAGCTGGGTCTGCCGAGGCTTCGTCGAATGGCTGGCCTCGGACCACGAGAACGCCAAGACGTTGCGCGAAAATGCGCGAATCCACGTCGTGCCCATCATGGACGTGGACAACGTCGAACGCGGGGCGGGAGGTAAAAACCAAATCCCCCACGACCACAACCGTGACTGGAGCGACCAACCGCGCTACCCCGAAGTCGCAGCCGCCCAGGCTTGGATACGTCGCCTCGACAAGGAACGTTCATTCAGCCTCTTCCTGGATCTCCATAATCCGGGTCCCGGCGACCGCACGCCTTTCTTCTTCGGTTCCCCCGATTCACACCTCGATGCCACTCGCAAGGCAAACCAACAGCGCTTCCACACACTCTGCTTGGAAACCTTGGGCAAACACCCCCTCGGTATATCTAATAAAGTTCGCGTCACTGGTCCGGGCTACCATCCGCTTTGGCGGCGCATCAGCAAGAACTGGGTCGCTGAAAACACTGGCTCCACCTCCGTGAACCTGACTCTCGAGACCAGCTGGAACTCCTCCGACTCCACCCAAGACGGCTACCAAAACTACGGGGCAGCCCTCGGCCAAGCGATTGCCAATTACCTCAAGCACGCTCGTTGAAGCATTTCTCACCATTGGGTGGGTGAGCTTAGCCTTTCGACCAATTGTCCCACAGGCTCAAGCCAAAGCGTAGAACCCCAAGGCGATCGGGACCAAGTGACTCCCCCTGATCGTATTACCTTGAACATATTCCAAGATTACTTGATGGTAGTTCGAAGGGATGGAGGAGGAAATAAAACTTTTAAGCAAGGCTAGCCACAAGGAAGCGACTTCCAAGTGGAAGAGGATCGTAACCGAGTACCAAAAGCCTAGCGTTGTTCGAGCCAGTTGGCAGGTAGTGAATTCCATCGGGCCCTATTTCGCGCTGTGGGGGTTATGGATTTACATGTCCCTTGGTCTTTCTCTTTCGTTGTGGTGGGCGCTACCACCGGCTCTCCTTGCCGGAATGTTTTTGGTCCGGGTCTTCATTATTTTTCACGACTGCGGCCACGGCTCCTTTTATAAGTCAAAAAAGGCGAACAACTACCTCGGCTTCATCTCAGGACTCCTGACCTTCACGCCCTATTTCCACTGGCGCTGGGAACATTCCGTTCACCATGCCACATCCGGAGATCTGGACCGCAGGGGGATGGGAGACATCTGGACGCTAACGGTCAAGGAATACCTAGAGTCTTCTCGATGGAGGAAAATCTCCTATCGATTGGTGAGAAACCCAATTGTGCTTTTTTTAATCGCACCAATTTTCCTTTTCCTAGCACTTGAAAGATTTCCTTCAAAAAACGCGAAGCCGCGGGAAAAACGATCCGTGTGGTTGATGAACTTTGCCTTGATCGCAATGGCTGCCGGCCTAATCAGCATTATCGGGTTTCTGCCATGGCTGGTGTTTCAACTTGCCGCAATGATAATGGCCAGTTCATGCGGAGTCTGGATGTTTTACGTGCAGCACCAGTATGAAGATGCCTATTGGGTAGAGGGCGAGGATTGGGACTACACCACTGCCGCAATCCAAGGCAGTTCATACTATGAATTGCCAAAGATTCTTCAATGGTTTTCGGGCAACATCGGCTTTCATCACATTCACCATCTAAGCCCAATGATCCCCAACTACAACTTGGAGAAATGCCATATGGCCGACCCGTTCTTTCGAGAAGTAAAGTCAATGACGCTTCTGAGCAGCCTAAAGTCAATAAATTCTCGTCTCTGGGACGAAGACTCGAAAAAGATGATCAGCTTCCGAGAGCTAAAGAGGCAACTGAGGAAAGAAGAGGACGATTTGGATGGAGCGGCTTCGCGGAAAGCCGCCTGACCATTCACTACGCGAAAACCTTGGTAGAACTAGTTACCTCCGCTCGGTGAATTTCTTGCCGAAGTTGAGGAATTATTCCATTCTTTCCAGCGATGAGCAATCCTTTCAAAGTAGTGGTCACGGATTTCGTGGAGGAACCCGCAAAGTTCGAACGCGAGATCCTAGGTGATATTGCCGAGGTAAAGACGCTTCAAGCGATGGGCGAGGATAACTTGGTCGGCAAGGTGGAGGACGCCGACGCAATCATGATCTACCACTACGTGACCATCACGCGCCCGACGATCGAGCGCCTTACCAACTGTCGCCTGATCGTACGCTGCGGCGTAGGTTACGACAACATCGACCACGTCTTCGCCCGGGAACGGGGCATCGACGTTGCCAACGTCCCGGACTACGGGAGCGAAGAGGTAGCGGACTCGGCCATCGGCATGGCCTTGGCCTTGGCCAGAGGGTTTCACTTTCTGAATAATCGTCTGCGAGACGATACAAGCGCTCCTTGGTCATACGAACTGGCCAAGCCACTTCGGCGTTTGCGCGGAGAAACCTTCGGCATCGTGGGCGTAGGGCGCATCGGCACGGCCACGGCCCTGCGAGCAAAGGCCTTGGGCATGGAGGTGGCTTATCACGACCCCTACGCTCCGGATGGTCGCGACAAGGCCCTCGGCATTCGCCGAGTGGAGGACCTGGACGACCTGTTGCGACAATCTCGCATCCTGAGCCTGCACTGCCCGGGAACGGATGAAACGAAAAACCTGATCGACGAGCGGGCCCTTTCCTTGATGCCCGAAGGTTCCTTCCTCGTAAACACCGCCCGTGGAACCGTAACGGACGGAGAAGCGATAGCCAAAGCGCTTCAAAGCGGAAAGCTGGCGGGCGCCGCCGTCGACGTACTCCCGCAAGAACCACCATCCGAGGATACGCCCCTCCTCCAAGCGTGGCGTGATCCCGACCATCCCGCTCACCATCGCTTGATCCTGAATCCGCACGCCGCCTTCTACTCCGAAGAGGGCATCGACGACATGCGCATAAAGGGAAGCGAAAACTGCCTACGAGCGCTTAAGGGGTTGCCACCGCGAAACGTGGTGAACTAGAGGGAGGAGTCAACATGAACCTATCGATTCGAAACGGCGTTGAAGCCGATCTTCCCGCAATAAGGGACATAATAAACCATTACATCGTCGAAACAGCTGTCACCTTCGACGTGGAGGAGGTGTCGCTTGAGAACCGCCAAGAGTGGTTCAAGCAATTTGATCCCTCTGGACGACACCAACTGATCGTAGCCGAAGTCGACGGCACGGTAGCAGGCTACGCATCGAGCATTCGCTTTCACGAGAGACCCGCCTACCAACCTTCCGTCATGACTAGCGTCTACGTAAGCGAGGCGCAATTGGGCCAAGGCATAGGAGAAACCCTATATAGAGTCTTGCTGTCGGCGTTGGAAAAGACTGGGCTCGTCCATCGAGCTTATGGGCTCGTAGTGATCCCTAATCCGGGGTCCGCCAAGCTGCACGAGAAATTAGGTTTTCACGAGGCAGGCGTGCTGCACGAGGCGGGGTACAAGCTTGGCCAATATCACGACGTCAGGATTTACGAACGTCGTTTCGAATAGCGTTTCAGCTCGGCAACAAATCCCGTACCATTGTCCGTTCCTCGGACAGTTCGGCAACGGAAGCATCTATCTTCTCGCGAGCAAAATCGTTGATCGGGACCCCTTGCGCAATGGACCAGTTCGTCCCGTCGGAACGGATAGGGAAGGAAGTGATCAGACCTTCTTCGCTACCGTAGGAACCGTCAGAAGCCACGCACACGCTGTTCCAGTCGCCTTCGGGCGTAGGGTTCACGAGAGAGCTCACCGTATCGATAGCGGCGTTGGCAGCCGAGGCGGCAGAGGAAGAGCCTCGGGCTTGGATGATGGCGGCTCCGCGCTGCTGGACTGTGGGAATGAAAGTTTCGCGACACCAGTCCTCGTCGTCGATCACCTCCGAAGCAGCCTTTCCCCCGATTCGGGCGTTATGATAGTCGGGATACTGAGTGGCGGAATGATTGCCCCAAATGGTAACGTTGGTGACCTCCGAAACATGGGCGCCTGCCTTGCCGGCGAGTTGAGCGGCGGCTCGGTTCTCGTCGAGTCTGGTCATGGCGAACCAACGATCTCTAGGAACGTCAGGAGCATTGTTCATCGCGATAAGGCAGTTGGTGTTGCAGGGGTTTCCAACCACAAGGACGCGAACGTCGGAAGCAGCCGAACGCTGAATGGCCTGCCCCTGCCCGGTGAAGATCTTGCCGTTGATGCCTAACAAGTCTCCGCGCTCCATACCCGCCTTGCGCGGGACGCTGCCGACAAGAAGAGCCCAGTTGGCGTCGCCGAAACCTTGATCGAGATCGCAAGTGGGACGGACGTCGCGGAGAAGCGGAAAGGCACAATCATCAAGTTCCATAACAACGCCCTCAAGCGCCTTCATGGCTGGCTCGATCTCAAGCAAGTTGAGCGAGACCGGTTGATCCGGTCCGAAGAGTTCCCCCGACGCAATGCGAAAGAGAAGAGAATAACCGATTTGTCCGGCTGCGCCGGTAACGGCTACACGTATAGGTTGTTGGGCGTTCATTGAGGTTCAGTTTTTATAATTGAAGGATTGTTGAGAGAGAAATCAGGAAAACCTTGCCTTGTCGATCACCTCGGCGGTTCGGCGAAGAAGGGTCTCCGTGGAAGACCAGTCGATACAACCATCGGTAATCGAAACACCATATTCGAGATCCTCCAGCGGACGAGGGAAGGATTGACTGCCCGCATTCAAGTGGCTCTCGATCATTACGGAATGGATGACCTCCGAGCCGTTGGACACTTGACTCAATACCTCCTCCATCACGACTGGCTGACGTTGCGGGTCCTTTCCGCTGTTGGCGTGACTGCAATCAATCATGATTGAGGCAGGTACTTCGGCGGCGTTGAGAGTCTCTTCGGCAAGAACTACATACTCCGCGGCATAGTTGGGTCCGAAGGAACCACCCCTAAGAATAAGTTGGCAGTCGGGATTACCTCCGGTGGTGACGGCGGAAGCTCGACCATCCTCGGTTATGCCAAGAAAGGTTTGGCTCTGAGTGGCCGCCAAAATCCCGTTGACGGCCGCCTTCACGTCGCCACTCGTGGAATTCTTGAACCCTACCGGCATGGAAAGACCGGAAGCCATCTGCCGATGGGTCTGGGATTCGGAAGTGCGGGCGCCGATAGCCGACCAGCAAAGGGAGTCGGCAATATATTGGGGGGTTATGGGGTCGAGCAACTCGGTGGCGGTGGGAACCCCCAAGTCCAGCACCTCGCCAAGAAATCTTCGAGCGATTCGGAGACCTTCGGGAATGTCGCAGGTGCCGTTAAGCTTGGGATCCATGATTAATCCCTTCCAACCCAAGGTCGTGCGAGGCTTTTCGAAATAGACGCGAAGAACGAGCATGAGCCGATCATCCAGTTCGCCGGCCAATCCGCGGAAACGCTCGGCATATTCGCGGCAGGCATCCAAGTCGTGAATGGAACAGGGCCCCACCACGCAAAGCAGTCGCTTGTCCTCACCGTGAATAATGCGATGAAGCTTTTCGCGGGTCTCCGCGACAAAGCCTCGTTGCCGTGAACTGCGAGAAATTTCCTCACAGAGTTCTGTCGGAGCCGGGAGCGGATCCGATGAGATAATTCGTAAGTCTGTTACTTGTTGCACGGTGGCGAACCATAAAAGCCAAGCTCGTATGAACAAGACAAACTTTTAAAAATGTGGTAATAAAGGTGTTTATGTTCGCTCACCACCACCATCCGGCTGCCGTCATCCTTGCCTCGGGAGAGGATTCTCTTGCCTATCTACAGAGCCAGTGGAGCTCCCAGCTTGACTGGCAAGGAGAGAATCAAGCGAGCTACGGACTGCGACTCAACCGCAAGGGTCGCATTCTAGCCGATGGCTTCATTCTGAGAAAGGACGAAGATAACTTCCTTATCGTCAGTTACGATTGCCCAGCAGAGAACCTGATCGCACTTCTGGAGGAAAACGTGGTGGCCGACGATGTTGAATTCGAGGATCGAACGGATGGACACGAAATCATTTCGCTTTGGGGAGGCGACCATGAAGCCATTAGTTCGCAGTTCGCTTTCGCACTGCCAAAAGGGAATTCCTTTGCCGCAACAGAAATCGGCTTGATCTTTTGGGGGCGAAAAACGAAACCGCCCAACATCGACATTCTGGCGGACGAGGAACACACCAAAGCACTGGGCAAATTTGTCAGGGAAGCCACTCGGGCAGATGCTCTTGCAATGGTGGACGCCAATTCTCTCGCTCTAGCTCGGATCGAATCGGGCATGCCTGC
>CAZXKR010000070.1:0-6903 GCA_964641305.1 uncultured Puniceicoccaceae bacterium
CATGGAGTGCTCAAACAGAAGGCAAAGCTTAGGCTTGAGACTCGGGCCTTGATGCTCAAGGGAAAGGTGATCGTTCCCGGCAAGGCGGCCGAGAGTTTGCTGATCGAGAGGATTCTGGATGAGGGTGATGACCGTATGCCGCCCATGAAGGAAGGCGCTGCATTGAAAGCAGATGAAATCACCTTGTTGCGGCAATGGATTGATCAAGGAGCTAAGGCGCCAAAGGAAGTCATTCCTCTCGCGCCAGATGAACACTGGGCGTTTCAGGTTCCGAAGAAATCGGTGATTTCTCCAAATGCCGGTAATCCCATCGACTTTCTGCTTCAACAACAACGCGACCGTCTTTCCCTCAAAACACAACCCGAAGCCCCTCGCTCAATCTTGCTACGCAGGTTGTACCTAGACCTAATCGGTCTACCGCCATCGCTACAACAATTGAGCGACAAGAGACCGTGGGAGGAGATCGTGGACGAGTTATTGGAAAGCCCCCAACACGGCGAGCGATGGGCTCGCCATTGGATGGATGTCTGGCGCTACACCGACTGGTATGGGCTTGGGGCTCAACTACGCAATAGCCAGAAGCACATTTGGCATTGGCGCGACTGGATCATCGAGTCGCTCAACGAAGACAAGGGTTACGATCGAATGATCGAGGAGATGCTTGCTGCCGACGAACTTTTTCCGGAAGACCCAAAAGCCTTGCGAGCCACAGGATTTCTGGCCCGTAATTATTACCTTTTCAATCGGACCACTTGGCTTGACGCCACCATCGAACACACGGGAAAGGCATTTCTTGGTCTCACCCTGAACTGCGCCAAATGTCACGACCATAAATACGATCCGATCACGCAGGTCGATTACTACGCATTCCGAGCTATCTTCGAACCACATCAGGTCCGACTGGATCCCGTTCCTGAAGAAACGGATTTCGAGAAGGATGGACTGCCGCGCGTCTTCGATGATCATCTGGAGATAAAGACCTTTCTTGACATTCGAGGAGACCCTAAGAATCCCGATAAGAATACAACAATCGAGGCCGGCGTCCCCGCGATCCTTGCTTCCTTCGCACCGAAGATTCAACCGGTGGAACTTCCGGCTTTCGCCTTTGCACCCTCAACGCGAGACTACGTACACAAAAACAGAATGAGCATTGCCCGCGAAAAGTTGGACTCCGCTAAACTCACTTTGGACGAGGCAAGAAAGATGACCGAAGAGAAAGCGAAACAAAAAGTGAAAATCCCGGCGGAACCTAAACCGATCGAGGATGATCTCCTGACAACCGACAAACCTCCGACCTTCGAGGTGAAGGACGACTTTGATAAACCGAATCCAAAGGTTTGGGAACTTATCGGGAAAGATTGGGAATACAAGGACGGTGCTCTTCACCTAACCAAACCGACTCGTGACGCCGCCATGCTCCGGCTTATAAAACCGCATCCGGAGAACTTTGAACTGACCTGTCGATACACCCATACGGGTGGAACCACCTACAAGTCGGTCACTTTCCGTTTCGATCAATCGAAGGACGGGAAATACGAGAACTTCGTCTACACTAGTGCTCATGCTCCCGACCCAAAGTTGCATGTAGCCTATACTCGCAACGGAAGACAAACCTATCCACCCACAGGGAAAGTATCGCAACCGATTAAGATCGGCGGAACGTACCAACTACGATTTGCAGTTCGCCACCGCTTGGTCAACGCGTGGTTGGACGACGAGTTCGTCGTCGCATACAAACTACCCGACCGGCGACCGAACGGCAGCATCAGTCTCTCAGGATTCGACGCCACGGTGGCCTTTGACTCCATCACCATCCGTTCACTATCCGACGAACTGAAACTGATCTCTCCCAAAGACAGTCCAAAACCTGACCAGAACCCAAAGCATTCCGTGGAACTATCCGAGGCGAAACTCCTGATCGCACAGGCGGAAATAGAATCCATCGAAGCCATCTTCAAGGCAGACTGCGCCAGGTTTCGCGGGACATCTAAAGACCAGTCCTTGCAGGCACTGATCAACAATGCGGCCCGGAAAGAAGCCGAACTTGCAATTGCCAAGGCCAATCATGACCTTCTCGCCACTCCGGGAGATAAGGGGAAAGTGAACGCCGCCAAGAAAAAGATGGCGGCCGCTGAGGAAAAAATCAAGGCCGCCAAAGAGGGTAAGGCAGAATACTCCTCTACCCGATCCTCTAAAAAGGCACTGGAATCTCCCGCCCACAAGGAAGCCGATTACCCAGTGATCTACCCAAAAACCAGCACCGGTCGTAGACTCGCGTTGGCCAAGTGGATAACTTCTCGCCAGAACCCTCTTACTGCTCGGATCGCAGTAAATCAGGTATGGATGAGACATTTCGGCCAACCTTTAGTTGAATCCGTCTTTGATTTCGGCTTGCGGACAAAGAAACCACCGCAGGCGGTTCTGCTTGATCACCTTGCGGCTGAATTCATGGAAGCAAACTGGAGCTTTCGACACCTGCATCGGCTTATGGTTGGCTCAAAGACTTATCGTCTAGGCACATCAACCAGGGGAACTCTTCCTGCTAACCTAGCCAAAGATCTATCGAACAATTTCTACTGGCGAATGAACACCCGACGGATGGAGGCACAGCTCGTGCGAGACAGCTTGCTTCAACTAGCAGGAAAGCTGGATACGGCGATTGGAGGTCCCTCCATCGCCCCCGGTTCCGGCAACCGCCGGAGCCTATACTTCCAACACTCGCGAGACCAACAGGACAAGTTCCTCAAGATGTTCAACGATGCGGATCACCTGCAGTGCTATCGTCGAAGCGAGAGTGTAGTGCCTCAACAGGCGCTGGCCATGTCCAACAGCAAACTGGCCATCGAGATAGCTTCTGCAATTGCTGTGCAATTATCGCAAGCAAGTCCTGAAAATGACCAAGATGCCTTTGTCGAAAAGGCCTTCCAAACCTTGCTTGGTCGCGACCCTGACGAACTGGAAAGAGAGGAATGCACAATATTTATTGAGGAAATATCCCAGTTGCTTTCCGAGGGAAAGGGAACACCATCGACTACAAGAATCCACGCTCGGTTGATACACGCTCTACTGAACCACAACGACTTCATCTCCATTCGCTGACTTCATGCTCCTTCAACGCCGTCATTTTCTTGAAAAAGCCGGCCTAGGCTTTGGTTCCCTAGCCCTTGGGTCCATCCTCCGTTCGGACGGATTCGGTGCACAAGGCATGGGTGCTATCGACGGCGACCCACATTTTGCTCCAAAAGCCAAAAGCGTAATCTGGCTTTTTATGCGAGGTGGCGTCAGTCACATGGAGAGCTTCGACCACAAACCCGCACTCAATAAATACGCGGGGAAATCAATTGCAGAGACCCCCTTCAGCCATGTTCAGGATCCCGAAAAGCTCAAGAAGGTACGCGTTGTTGTTGTGAACGATGCCAACGGTCAGCAACGGAATAAGCTTTTTCCGCTTCAGGTTGGCTTCAAGAAATATGGCCAAAGCGGAATCGAGGTAAGCGACTGGTTCCCGCACGTCGGTTCATGCATTGATGACATCTCCGTGATTCGCTCAATGTGGACCACAGATGACAATCACGGGGCCCAAGTGCAGTTTCATTCCGGCAGACATATGTTGGATCCGCGCGTACCCACAATCGGCGCCTGGATCAATTACGGTCTCGGTACGCTCAATGAGAACCTTCCGCAATTCATAGGCATGGGACCACGCTACTTTGACCGAAGTGACGGCCATTACCTAGGTCCTGCCTATGACGAGGTAAAATTAAAGATCGACCCGAAGAAGCCCCTCGACTTCGCCAAACCTGAGGGCGAATTTCCAATGGAAGAGCAACGACTCGGCTTCGGTCTGGTGAATCGATTAAATCGAATCACCGCAGGCAAGTATCCCGGCGACGCGGCTCTCGAGGCTCGAATCAAGTCGTACGAACTCGCCTTCCGAATGCAGACCTCGGTTCCCGACGTAGTTAACTTCGACTCGGAAACCGAGACCACGAAGAACCTCTACGGTTTCGACCAAAAGGAAACCCGGCCCTTCGGTCAGCAGTTACTGGCTGCACGACGCTTCGCAGAGCGAGGTGTGCGCTTTATCCAAATCATGCACGGCGATGGCGCGGCGGGCGCTTGGGACGCCCACGGTGGTCTCAAGGCCAATCACACGAAACTAGCCATGCAGGTCGACCGCCCCATCGCGGGTCTTCTGAAAGACCTGAAGCAGAGGGGACTGCTCGACGAGACTCTGGTTGTCTTTGCTACGGAGTTCGGGCGGACACCCGGCTCCCAAGGCTCCAACGGGCGTGACCACCATCCTTACGGATTCAGCGTTTGGATGGCCGGCGGTGGCATAAAGGGAGGGGTCGCCCATGGCGCCACGGACGAGATAGGCTTTCACACCGTTGAGAATCCCCACTACGTGACTGATGTTCATGCCACGATTCTACACCAACTTGGTCTTGAATCGCACCGCATGGAAATTCCACGGCACAAGCGTCTGGAACAGGATTTCGGTCATGTAATTCACGATATTCTCGCCTAAGACGCATCTTTGCCCTTTTTTCAGCAATCATGTCCTTACAATCTTTTACGCCACCCGCACGCCTGCTCATGGGCCCGGGGCCAAGCGATGCACCGCCCTCCGTATTGAGCGCGATGAGTCAAACTCTTGTCGGTCACCTCGACCCCTCCTTCGTCCAAATGATGGAAGAAATCAAGGGGATGCTTCGAAAGGTCTTCCTGACTGAAAACGAAATGACGTTTCCGATCAGCGGGACGGGTAGCGCGGGAATGGAATTTTGCTTTGTCAACCTGATCGAACCGGGTGACGAGGTGATCGTTGGCGTCAATGGAGTATTCGGCGGTCGCATGGCCGAGGTTGCCGCACGTTGCGGGGCAAACGTGACCAAGGTCTCGGCGGATTGGGGACGAATCATCGAACCTGCACAGATTGCCGAGGCAATAGATGAAGTTAGTAATCCTAAACTTGTCGCCATCGTACACGCCGAAACATCCACAGGTGCACTCACTCCCGTCGAGGAAATTTCCAAGCTAGTCCATGGCGCCGGGGCCCTTCTTCTGGTGGATGCGGTGACTTCGCTGGGAGGATGCCCCGTGCGAATTGATGACTGGAAAATTGATGCCGTGTACAGCGGAACACAAAAATGCTTGAGTTGCCCTCCTGGTCTGGCTCCCGTCTCCCTAAGCGAGCAAGCCATGCAGAAAGTGAAGAACCGCGAGCACGGACCTCAGAGCTGGTATTTGGACGTCAATCTGTTGGCCAATTATTGGGGTGAAGGAGCCCGCGTCTACCATCATACCGCGCCGATTTCCATGAACTACGCCTTGCACGAGTCACTTCGTTTGGCTTTGGAGGAAGGACTCGAAAATCGCTGGAACCGACACGAAAGCAACCACAACCGCTTGAAGGCAGGCCTTGACGACATGGGCTTGAGCCTAACCGCTCAGTCAGGTTACCGACTCTGGCAACTGAACGCAGTTGGCGTACCTGATGGAGTGGACGAAGCCGGCGTGAGAACCATGCTTCTGAACGAACATGGAATCGAAATCGGCCCAGGACTCGGCCCACTTCAAGGCAAGGTTTGGAGAGTCGGCCTAATGGGGCACAGTTCATCGGAAGAAAACGTGGATCGATTTCTCGCTGCCCTCAAATCTCTGCTTTAATCAAATGCCCCGACCCCGCATAGCGGTGACCATGGGTGATCCTGCCGGGATCGGTCCGGAGGTTTGCCTCCAACTCCTCAACGAGCCTGCAATCAGAGATATTTTTGAGCCCATTGTATTTGGAGATGCCTGTGTCTTGGAGAAAACCGCAAGCGAATGTGGGCTTAAACCTCCATCCCAAATAGTCAAAAACCTCGACGATGCCGAGGGTCCCTGTGTGCTAGACTTGGGAATCATCTCACCTGACGAATATGAGACGGGAATCATCAATGCCGCTACGGGTCGTGCAAGTTACGAATACGTCACTGAGGCAATTTACGGTGCTCTTTCCGGAAAGGTGAATGCGGTCACCACCGGCCCCATAAACAAGGAAGCTCTTGAGATGGGCAGTATCCCCTACCCCGGTCACACCGAGATCTTTGCCGACCTTACTGATAGCGACCGGACCTGCATGTTGCAGTACTCAGATGAGATTCGTTGCGCCTTCGTGACCACGCACGTCGGTTACGCTGAAGTTCCTGCGCTGCTTACGCAAAAGCGTATCCTTGAGGTTATTGAACTTTGCGAGGAGGCCATGCGGAGCATTCGTGGAAAGAAACCTCGATTGATCTGTTGCGGTCTCAATCCGCACGCCGGTGAAAACGGTCTCTTCGGTAACGGAGAGGAGGAGCAAATTATAAAGCCGGCTTTGGAAGTTGCTCGTGCCAATGGCATCGACGTAACCGGTCCCTTGCCGCCCGATACGGCATTCCTTCCTCAACGACGCAAGGATTTCGACTGCGTTGTTTGCATGTACCATGATCAAGGTCACATCCCCTTGAAAGCTTTGGCTTTTGACAATGCCGTCAATACCACGCTCGGACTTCCAATCATCCGAACTTCCGTTGATCACGGCACCGCCTTGGATATCGCAGGAAAAGGTATTGCCAACCCGAACAGTTTGTTTGAGGCAGTCAAACTTGCCGTACGACTTTCGAGTAAATAATCCTAATCACTCTTTGTCATCTTCCATCCGGCAAGAGAGATGTAATTAGGAGTGACGAAGAGCTTCAATTGGATCGAGATGCGCCGCTCGGCGGGCCGGATACAATCCAAAGATCAACCCGACTGCAACGGACAATCCGAAAGCCAAAATGACCGACCATTCGGTTACGATCGTGGTGGTCTCCAGAATATTCTGGCGAAAGACAGCAAATAGCCAGCCCCCGATTACACCGACACTACCACCGA
>CAZXKR010000071.1:0-6901 GCA_964641305.1 uncultured Puniceicoccaceae bacterium
AAGAGTCAGACGAACGGTAACTACCTCTATAAGTTCCGCCGCAGTGCCCTCCACCTCTAGGACGAACCCGTTAATGACACTGGTAAAGTAATTGAAGAACAGGTATGCGGGAATACCAACGATAAGACCGTAGCAAGTGGTAAGCAAAGCAACCTGAATACCTGAAGCCGCGGCTTCGACAATGTTGACTTCGCCCATTTTCTCGACGATGTCGGAAAAGGCCACGATCATTCCTTGTACGGTTCCTAGAAAACCAAGCATGGGAGCAACGCTGGAAATCGTAGCGAGAATAGGCAGGTGCCTTTCGAGAGCCGCGACTACGTGAACGCCATAGTTTTCCATACTCTTCACGACCTGATCTTCTATTTGGGCTTGGTCGTGCCCGAGCTTTTTGAGGACAAGGTATTTCCGCAAGCCATTGGAAAGCATAGCAGCCACCGGACCACGTTCACCTTCGCAAAGAGTAAGAGCATCCTCGGGCTTATCGTCGGACAGAAGGTCGATTACTTTTTGACGCAGTTTTTCTCCGTCGGAATCCAACATTTTGAGGCTCCGCCAACGTTCGATCACAACCGCGAGACCAACGATCGCCAGAATGAGCAAGGGCCACATGAAGAAACCACCTTCGAGGAGCAACCCGATGGCCCCCTCCTGTATAACGAGCTCCAACCAAGTGGGCTCTGCCACTACCTCTACCGCTTGCTCGGCGGCGTCGGTTGCATTTGCATCAGCAACGGACGAGTTCCCATCAGTGGAATTAGAATCTGTGGCGTTAGTCTCGTCTGCTTGAGCAAGAAAAAAAGGGAGAGTCATAATATAGGCTTCTAGCGATTAACTACTCGTCGAGGTTAGCTTCCTTCTCAAATTGGCTCAGCATCTCGGGCAAGGCCAATCTGCCTCGCGAATACTTAGCGGCGTCGCTTTCAGGGAAGTCCCAGCGACATCGATTGTAACGTTGAAAAGCTAGCGGTACGTTTTTACCCATCCGGTAGCTTTCACCGCCCCAGAAAAGAGCTTCGGAACAGAGCTTTTCATCAGGGAAACGCTTGACGAAATCATCGAAGGCGGTTGCTGCATCCATATAATCCTCTCCCTTGTAGTGACACTGTCCTACGCGGAATGCCATTTTGGGAGACCATTGATGCGACTCAAAACGATCAATGAACTTGATTCCCACTTGAGCGGCGATGTCGAAAACCTCACGTTTGTAGAAGTACTCGGAAATGCGAATCATGGCGTTGGCGATCAGCGGACTCTTCGGATATGTGGAAGCAAGGGTAACGTATGCCTCCAAGGCGTCATCAAAACGTTCCGCTTCCTCGTAAGCCTGGGCTAACTTGTACTGGGCATCCGCCGCAAGGGGATGTTCGGGGAAATTCCTAACAATGGTTTCATAAGCCTCGATGGCACCGCCCCACTCCTTCAGTTCTTGCGCAAACTGTCCAAGAAGGTAATTCATGCGAGGAGCGTACTTAGGGTCAGGGTAATCCTCGACAAGCTGTTTCAAGGAAAGGCGTCCATTTTCCAGGTCACTGGCGGCCTCTTCTTCTCTACCTAACTTTCGATGGCTCTTAAAGAGCTCGAAATAACTTTCCGCAACGTGAAACTGTGTACGCACGGCCAATTCTTCATCTGCGAAAACCTTACTGAAAGAAGATATGATGCCATCGGCTCCGATCGAGACGGCTGATTCGGAAGTGACGACGAGCGAACCTTCCTCCGTATTGGCTGCAGGGTCATTATAGGAAGCGGAAAGAAGATCACCAAAGAAGGTTTCGAGAGAGACATTTTCGTCGAGGTTGCCGATAGTTGGCTTCTCCTCCGCAATGAGACGAAAAGATCCCGTAAAAACACCACTGTGGCTGAGGGTCTCTTCCAATTCGACGGTTTCAGACTCACCAAATTTGGTTTCGATCTTCACCTCCGCTAGGTCACGGTCGTTGGATACGTCGCGATCAGGGTCGATGACGCGAAGGAACAACTTTTCTCCTACGTACAAGAGTTCTGCGGATTCTTCGTATTCGGGACCGGTGATGGCGAGAGAACCATCGGCAACCATCTTGCCTTTGGAATTAAGGATTGTTCCGTTGGCTTCATCGGGGCGTTCGACGTCCTCATAGGCAGCGTTCACTATCTCTGCTCCCGAAAGGTTTACGACGCGCACAGTAAGATCCGGTCCTTCGGTCTCCCCCTCCTCTTCGGGAGCAACAAGTCCTCCGGCTAGATTCCTCGGAGCATCGACTCCCGCCGGAATAACTTCGGGGCTTCCAGGCCCACCTAACCGGAGCAGTGCCTGCCCCACAAATCGACCTTCGTAAAGCGGCCAATTGGAAAAACCCAAAGGCGCTGTGGTTGCTTCGCCAAAAGCAGAAGAAAGTTCACACTCGAGAATGGCTTCGCGAGACGAGTTCCCCTCGCCAACCAACACCTTCACTCGTGTGGTAGACAAGCTGTCTTTCGCTGCGTCCGGATCGACAACTTCAACGGTGAGCGGCATTTCGTAGGCAAAAGCGACCACTTCGTTGGAATCTTCTCTCGGAGCAAGGTAAGTGGCCTTTGCCTTTCCGAGAGTAGAACGAACATAGCGAGTCTCAACGATACGGACGGCTCCATCCGTGGGTTGGCGGACAAAAACCAACCCCTCTCGAGGAAAGGAATGTCCGGGAAAGGTATTTTGCGGATCGAGGTAACGGAGGTTAACGCGGTCCCCGACTGAGACGGCGAGTTTACCTTCCTCTTCCTCCGCGGAGGTATCTACCTCCGTGCGAAAGACACCCGTATTCTCACCGGTCTCGATGGCTTCAAGGCGCATCGGCGCATCGGCATTTCGGAACACCTCGACATTCAATTTGTCGACTCCGGCAGTGACGTCCATATCGTAATCAGTAACCTCGATTACAATTCGTTCGCCAGGGTCGATTCTCATGAGATCCTTCTCCGTCTGGCTAACTTGACCGTTCCCGGAACGAACGAACTCGTAACTGATGGGACGAATCTTGGCATTGTAATAAGTTGCGGTCAGATTCTTGGTCAGGAGTCGATTCTTCAGCCCGCCGCGAGCAAACTCATCTACGTAACTGGCAGTGACGACGTCTCCCGCAGTAATTTCGAGCACGTCGTTCTTGGCCATGGCCAAGACATCCGCCTCGGTGGGCACTAAGATTTTGTCCCCGGCCTTGACTTCCACTTGGTTGATCGCCAACGACTGACCAACGTACTCGTCAAAGATCATCTCGACGTGGCGGATGTGGGCAGGGGGTATGGAGAAATCCCAATTCGAACCTTTCTTCGCGATTCGTACTTCCTGAGCTTCCTCCTTGGCCTGATCGTCGACATCTATGCCGGCAAGGTCAAAGTCCGCCGGCCGAAAAGCTCCGGTCGCTATCTGTTCAACATTGGGGTTTTCGCGAGCACGAGTGACAGTTGCACCCAAAAGGGTGTTGCTTACATGGGCAACAATGCTCAATTCGTGAGCACCTGCATCTAGGAATACGTCTACCGATCGAGCTTTGCGGAGTACTTTCTCATCCCCGGAGAGAACCAGCTTACCGTTTACCATGATGGCGGCATTATCAGCCATGACGTTGAACCTCGTGGCACCTGGTTTGAGTTGGGCATACAAACCGGACCAGACTACGAAACGAGGTTTCTTGGCGTCTTTCCCACCTTCTTCGGCAACTTCCGGGGGAAGTATCCAATCGAGTTCACTAACCTCCTCGATTTCGTCCGGTTCACGCCCGGCAAGACGAGTGGCAAAGGTATTCCAGTCGCTGAGGTTGACATTACCCAGAGTCGAATAAACCCGACGAGTCATTTTCCCTTTGGCCAAGCCCAAGTCCTTGGCTTCAGGCATAGCGGGGAAACGGGCTAATTCGTACCAGAATCGACCATCGTGACTACCACGAAGGCGCATCCTAACGGGAGTCTGGTTTCCTCTTTCGAGACGCCCGTCGCGGAGATGAGGGTTGGCATCGGGTTCTACCTCAAAGCGACCGTTGGTCGAATTAAAGATCATGACGGTGGCGTTACCTTCAGCCGGCGTAAGGGTGAAGCGATCTTCGGCTCCCTCGTAACTCCACTTGCCTTTCTTGACATCATCGCCGATCTTACCCTCGTAGGAACCGTCTTCATCTAAAGAGAGGGCTTGGTCTTGACCCTTTGCGTCACGATAGGTCCAAGTTTTCGTGGGCACGGGTTGCTCGGGAGAACGAATCGTGACGTCGGTCACGTCATATACGTCCTTGAGATCAACAGTCAGCCATTTGGGAGCCGCTCCGTCAGGTTCACTGATCCATGCGGTGGCGACCTCCTTGTCTATAGACATGAGAGGGTTGCTCTCGATGGACACGTCACTGGCGAGAGCGCCTGCAGGTAGTTCACCGGTCTTGGCTCTACCAAGAAATATTCCTGAACTCGGGGCCGTTTCCTGCAGTTCGACGGTGACGGAATCGCCACTGGTAGCTTCGAGCTTCACGAGGGACTTGTCCGCTCCATCCGTGAGGTCGCGATCAGCGTCCTTGACACGCATATAGATAAAGTTACCCGGCTTTATTTGATTGGTGGGACGCCCTTCCGACGACAATTCCAATTCGTCTTCGTCCTTCTGGTCATCGGCTACAAGTTCATCCGTGAAGGATTCGTCTGCGTCACCCTCCTCGATCACAAGGCTACTGGCAGCATCGAAATCGGCATCGGCAGCAACGTGAATTTCATTGGTGCCGAGCATATGGAAGCGGAACTCCTTTTTGAACTCCTCCGGATAATCAACCGTCACCACGTCATTACCCTTGAGCTGGAGAACACGGTCGCCCTTGGACACGATACCCAAAGCGGTAGGAATTTCAGCCATAAATAGACCTTTCCCGGCGCCTCCGCTAATTAGGCTCACCTTCTCTTCGTCACCGCCGGGTTCAGTTCGGATGTTAACGGGGATCGTGGTGTGACCACGACTTATCCCAAGATCGCTGTCCTGAACCACAATGGAAAGAGCCACTCCGGGTTCGTGCCAACGCTTCGAGCTTTGGCCAAGTCTACCCACGGCGCGAAGCAGTTGAAGTTGGTCCATGTAGCGTTGTTCGAGGCCGTACACCTCCGCCAGGTTGTATAGAGTTTCGTTGGCAAGCTTAACGTCGGGCACGCGTTCCAAAACTGAACGAAAAACATTTCTAGCCTTGTCACGATCACCTTGGCGACTTGCCAAAAGACCTCGCATGAATTCGGCCCGGATGACAACTTTAGTGTCACGACTATTGGCCAAGTCGTCAAAAATCTCCTCGGCCTTCACATAGTTCTTCTGAGCCATGAAGCTTTCGCCGATTCCAAACACAGCCTCGATCGCTTCCTGACCATCGGGGTAAGAATTCTTAACCGTAGTAAATTCGCTACGAGCTGCATCAAAGCGAGCCCACTTGAAATAATTGCGGGCAAGGAGCAAGCGAACACTGGCTTTTTCGGCATCGGAAAAGTTGGCTGACTCACCGTTCTTGACCAGCCAAACCGCAAGTAGATCTTCAACTCTGCCATGATTTTCGTCTCCGCCGGCGGCAACGTGAGACTCGGCCGCAAAGAGAATGAGCTCAAGAGGCAGCTCGGAGCGATGTTTATCGAAGAGTTTACGCTGAGAAAGATATGCCTCGAGAGCCCGGTCGCGATCCCCGAGCCGAAGCTGGAGAAGAATTTCCATCAGCGGGGCAAGTGGGCTGTCCTTGTCTATGGTCATGCCGATTCCACCGATACGGGAATAAGCCTGAGCGAGCAGACCTCTTCCGTTCTGCTTGTAACTTGCGGGAACATTTCCGGCATAGGCTTGGGCGGCAGTAAGGAGGGTGGCGGCGCCAACGTGGTCGCCCGCCGAAAGTGCGGCTTGGGCAAAGCCCAAAGCAGTATTCCAGCCGTGTGTAGAATTGTCCGCCCGAAGAAGGGCGGATCGCAAGGCCTTCAGGCGCTCGATTCCCGCCTTAGGTTTCTGCGACTCCATCTGCAACAAGGCCAGCTTGGCGAAAATGGAATAGTTGTAGATATCCAGATCTCGGAGAGATATCAATACACGAACCTTGTCGGCTTCGGAAATCTCTTGATTCGAACGAATAGAGGAAATCCAAGAATTGGTTTTACCAGCATCGAAGGTGAACCCCCTAAAAGGTCTTTGGTCCTGCCTGCTGCGAGCCTCGTTCAGAATGCGAGTAAAATTATTCCAGTCCTTCTTTGCGAATAGAATTTCGGCATAATCGGATGCAAAAGCCCCGTGCTGGTCGTTGTCCGCCTTGCGCCACTTGTCGAACTCACGAGCCTTGGCATTTTCGTCTGCATCTCGCAGACGGAGGTGCACGGCATTGCGAAACTCCGCGTTATCCGGTTCCACGCCCGCGTGCCGGTTCACGTACTCGTTGGCCTCATTGGTCATGTTGCGATCAAGCAGCAGGTTGACATTGCTACTGAGAGAACCAATATTTTTGCCGAACTTCTCCTCGGCCTTGGTCACGTATTGGTGAACTTGGCGGAGCAGGCCATCGTCCTTAGCCTCGTGGGCGGTTTGATAGGCTTCGTGCCAACGATTGTAATCGTTTACGGGTTCGGCCTGCAGCAAATGGCGCACGGCCTCCAAGCGGTCTCCCTCGTTCCCGTAGCGGGAAGCATCCAGCCAGAAGGAAGCTCTGGAAGCGTCCTTCGGGAAACGCTTGGCCAAGGCCTTGAAGTGAGGGATGCCCAAGGCCCTGTCCTTGTTAGCGGCATAATGACGGTAGTCGTAACCGAGTTCACTATGAAAACGAACAAACTTCCGTTCGGTGTTCAACTTCTTGGAAAGGGACAAAAATGCACTAGGTTTGTTCGCCGAAACAGCCTTATCGAAAGCAATCCATTCGGCCACGTCTCGGTTGCTCCCGAGGTTCTTTACCCGTTG
>CAZXKR010000072.1:0-4570 GCA_964641305.1 uncultured Puniceicoccaceae bacterium
TCGGTTCTGCCGTTGTCCGAGCTCTTGAGAATCAAGGTGGTTGGGACATCCTGACCAGTACCCGTTCTGAACTGGATCTTTACGACCAAGCGGCCGTTGACGGTTTTCTAGCTGCCGAAAAGCCTGACGTTGTTCTGAATGCCGCTGCACGGGTGGGGGGTGTTTACGCTAACAATACCTACCCCGCTGAGTTTATCCGAGAAAATTTAGCAATTAACCTGAACCTCGTCCACTCTTCTTGGACTAACGGCGTAAGGCGTTTTCTTAATTTGGGAAGTTCTTGCATTTATCCTCGTGGGGCACCTCAGCCAATGAAAGAGGAGTGCTTGCTAACGGGCACTCTGGAACCGACGAACGAGGCGTATGCCATCGCCAAAATCTGTGGCTTGGAACTATGCCGCCACTACCGTAACCAGTACGGGGTACTCTTTCATTCCGCAATGCCTACGAACCTGTATGGCCCAGGCGATAATTATCATCCGGAAAATTCCCATGTGTTGCCCGCTCTCATGCGTAAGTTTCACGAGGCAAAAGAGGCCGGAGCTCCTCAGGTCACCATTTGGGGGACTGGAAAACCACGGCGCGAATTCCTGCATGTCGACGATTTGGCCGCGGCCCTGCTGCATCTTCTGAAACTGGAAGATCCTCCCGATTGGGTGAACGTCGGATGCGGGGAAGACGTTTCGATCCGTGAATTGGCTGAAATGGTAATGTCCGCCGTAGGATTCGATGGCGAAATCGTACAGGATACGTCCATGCCCGATGGGAATCCCAAAAAATTGATGGACGTGTCGCGCATCTTCGGCACGGGCTGGGCTCCGAGTATTTCCTTGCAGGATGGCATTGCTCGGACTTACGAGGAATTCCTAGAACAGTTGGCCAGTGGCGAACTGAGGGATTCCCGATAGTCGAGGGGGCGGCGGTCTAATCGAATTGCTTCTTGAATTCGCGAAAGTCGTCGGACATTTCACGAACTTGGTAACGTAGAGCTTCCACTTCATCACGAAGTTCCTTGAACTCGGTCTCCATTGATTCTACTTTTTCTATGCTAGGATCGGGTGCAGGCACGTAGACTGCACCAACCTCGCTTTCCTCAACGGTGGGAGGAGGGGCAAGGGTATGACGCCATCGCCGTTCCTTTTGACCGGGGGCAGGATCCATGTCCATAACGAGCGGTTCGTCGCGGTCTTGCATTTCCGCTACGGTTTCCTCAACGTCGGAAAGACCCTCGAAATCGAACATACGGCTCGCCCGGCTACGTAATTGCCCACCGGTTTGGGGCCCACGATTCAATAACTCGGCAAGGATAGCTCGTTCGGGTTTTATCAAGTCGAGCGTTTTTTCCGAGTGATGTTGGAATTTCGGGACTCGGGATCCTACCAGATCCATTCTGAACGCGAGTCCTTTAGTGCGTAACTGGTCGATGGCTTGGGAGACTTGCTCCTCGGAGAAATTAACTTTCGGACTTCTGTTGTTCTTTTGGTTGCAGGCGTTCAGAAGCGCATTGAGAGTCATTGGGTAGTACTCGGGAGTGGTTAACTCCTTTTCGATCAACGAACCAAGTACTCGGCATTGTTCAACGGCGAGTTGGGGCAACGCGGTTTCGGACTCTGCCCGGGGTGGGGGTTCTTCCATGCTCGGGGGGGGCGGGGTAGGGATGCCCGCAAAACAATTGAGGAATATACTAAACGGTTTCGATGCTTACTTTACGGTGTTCCTTGTCGAAATTGACCTTGCCGTCCTTGAGGGCGAAAAGGGTGAAGTCGCGACCACAGCCCACATTGCTGCCGGGGTGGTACTTGGTTCCGCGCTGGCGTAAGATTATGTTGCCCGCCACTACGCTTTCACCGCCGAACTTTTTTACTCCGAGGCGCTTGCTATTGCTGTCGCGACCGTTACTGGAAGTGCTTTGTCCTTTTTTATGAGCCATGGAATATCTCTTTTCTTGGGGTTACTTGGCGTTGATGGACTCGATTTCAATCACTGAAATCTGTTGACGATGTCCTTTGCGGCGTTTGTAGCCTTTGCGCCGTTTTTTCTTAAAGATGATGACTTTCTTAGCCCTCTTGTTTTCAAGGATCTTGGCCTTCACGGAAGCGCCTTCGACGAAGGGTGCCCCGAAAGAGGCTTTGCCGTCGTCGACGAGCATGAGCACTTTGTCAATATCTATGACGTCGCCCTCTGTCGATTCAGGGAAACGGTTTACAAAGAGCTTGTCGCCTTGCTCTACGGTGAATTGACTACCTTGGGTCTCAATAGTGGCTTTCATTTTGCGGAAAAAGGCTAAATAAAACAATTTTTTGGGTAAGAGGCAAGAAATTTGGAACCGGAAGATTCTTGCCCGAATGTTCCGATCCTTCATTCTCTTTTAGCTTATGGTCGATCTGGAGTCAGTTAAGAAAGTCGATGCCGATAAGGTGCGGGATTATTTTTGTGGAGAAAAGGTGTTGGAGCATTACGCCCATGCCGCTACGGCAATAGGGCTATGGGAATCCGAGTCGAAGGTGTTGCAACGAGTTTTTCCGGACAAGTCGGCTAGCTTGCTGGAGCTGGGTTGCGGATGCGGACGCATATCCTTTGGGCTTTGGGAGTTAGGTTATAAACACCTTCTGGCAACTGATTTTTCCCGCAAGATGATTGAAAGGGCTCGACGTTTGGGCCGAGCGATGGACTACGGGGTGCACTTGCGAGTAGCTGATGCCACGAGATTGGCATTCGAGGATGATCTATTTGACGGAGCCGTTTTCGGTTTCAATGGCCTCATGCAGATTCCCGCTCGCATCAATCGCCGAAAAGCCATATCGGAAATATTCAGGGTTCTCCGACCAGGCAGTTATTTCGTGTTCACTACGCATGATCGTGAATGCGCAAAGTGGAAAAAGTTCTGGAAGCGTGAGAAATTAGCTTGGCGCAAGGAGAAGCAGATTCCCGAGTTGCTCGAGTACGGAGATCGTTTCGAGTCTACGGATATGGGGAAGCTTTATATTCACGTGCCGACTAAAGCAGACGTTGTTTCGGACCTGAGGCAGGCAGGCTTTAAGGTAGAGGTAGACGCGTTGCGATCGCAGTTGGCGAATGAGAGTGATCTTGTCAGAAAGTTCTCGGACGAATGCCGATTTTGGGTTGCCCGCAAACCGGAGGACGTCTCAAGAGCCGACTAGGCATTCCGGGTCAAGCGTCATGGGGCCGACTCGGGTCGCCGGACCCGTCATGGTGACGTTGAACTCGTCGTCTATGCGGAGCTGAATATCTCCTCCCGGCATATGGACGGTGATGCTCTCGTCGCAAGTTCCCATCTTGCGGGCCACGGCTCCGGCGGCGGAACTGCTACTGCCCGAAGCAAGGGTATAGCCTGCTCCGCGCTCCCAGATTTCGATGCGAATGTTGTTTCGGTCCAAAATCTCGAGAAACTGAACGTTTGTACGATTGGGGAAGTTGGCATGGTTTTCCAAGATCGGACCGATTTCACAGGCGAAAGCTCGGTCGACCTTGTCTACCGGCACTACGCAATGCGGGTTGCCGATTGTCGCAGCGTAGTATTGCAGGTATTGTCCAGCCGCTTCTATCGGTTCATCGAGCACTTCGCGAGGATCGCCTTCAATGTTTACCGGGATTTCGTCACTGCGAAAACTGACTTGTCCCATCTCGACGGAAATTACGGAGGCGTCAGAGGACACTTCGCAAGTTACAATTCCTCCAAGGGTATCGATTGTGAAGGGCTCCACTCCCACTTTGCCTTGGTCGCGAAGATAACGCGCAAAGATTCTTAGGCCATTGCCACTTTTTTCGGCCTCGCTCCCGTCCGGGTTGAGGATGCGGAGCCCAAAATCGGCTTCAGTTGACGAGGATGGGCCCAAAAGAATACCATCGGAACCCAAGCCGAAGTTACGGTGACAGATCCGGACGATTTCTTTTTCGGCCAGAGGGTGAGGACATTCACTCGGTTCGAGTACTAGGTAATCGTTTCCCAAGGCATGGTATTTCTGAAAATTCATGGCATAAGGTTCAAGATCCTCGACTTCTCTTCAATACCCATTCGATGATGATTTGATCGTCGTCACCTGCGTCTCTGACGACGGCCAGAAACTCACTGGGATGAATGTCGTTGGTTAGAAAGAAATTTCGGTCTCCGCCACAGCAGAACATTGTGTCGGGCGGGAGTTCGCCCCGAAGTTTCGCCCTTGCCTTGGGAATTATTCGAGGCAACCAGCGAATCCCCTCGATTTCTTCGCTTTTGGCCGGAAGGGTGGACGAATCCAATTGTTCGTCCGATGCCACTCCTCCTTGTTCGCGGAGAAAGTAATCTCTTCGAGCGTCATGAATCATTAGAAAGGTTCCTAGATCGGGCGTTCCTTCGCATACCCAGTCCTCGGCGAAATCGAAGACGTCCATGACGTTCATGCCGATCGAGGCAAGAAATTGGAGTTCCTTGCCCGAAAGAAATCCATCAGGGGAATGTTTGCCTAGTTCGTATCGATTGACGGCGTCTTTCCAAATTTTCTCTAGTTCAGAATGGTAGTTATGGTTCATGTGTTAGCACTGGGCGTGAAATACAGATGATGGTCAGTCT
>CAZXKR010000072.1:4670-6848 GCA_964641305.1 uncultured Puniceicoccaceae bacterium
GTTTCAAAATGGAAAAGCGGTATGTTGTCATCATATAGAGATTTCAATCGGAAATCTGTCAACCCTTCGGGGTACAGATCGGAAACCAAGTCAAAAGGGACTTTTCAACCCGGGATAGCGTGCAAAAGGGATTATTTCCCTGCCAGCTTGAAATCAATCTGTTTTTCAGCGTGATCCACTTTGTATACGAGAACCTTTATCTTTTGGCCGAGTTTAAGGCGTTTGCGAGGATCCCGCCCAACAATAGACGTTCCATTCGTGGCGATGCGGTAATTTTGGTCTCTAGGTAAGGTGCGCATAGGAACGAAACCTCGGGCCAAGGTGTCGGGTAATTCAATGAAAAACCCTTTTTTCATGATGTCTGTGATAACCGCATCGTGCGGTGTCGGTTTATTCTCTTTCAGTTCTCGCTCATAGAAGGCGACGAGTTTTGTCTTCACGGATTCACGTTCGGCATCCACGCTGTTGCGTTCCGTTACGGAAATATGCTTGGCTATGCCGTCCAAGCGCTTGGCATCGGGTCTCTTCCTTTGGCCGGATGAAAGAATCCCTTCCACTATTCGATGGACGACGAGATCGGCATAGCGTCGAATAGGTGAGGTGAAATGAAGATAATCTTGCTTGGCCAAGCCATAGTGGCCATCCGGGGTCGCTCGATAACAGGCCTGCTTCAGGCTGCGTAAAAACTTGATTCGTAGAACTTGAGCCAAGGGATGCTTGTGAATGGAAGCCAAGAGCTTGGTGACCTCTTTTCGATTCGTGAGATCTCCGCAAGATAGGTCATAGAGAGATACGAAAGCTCTCAGTTCTTCCAGATTTTCAGGATCAGGATCCGGATGGACGCGATGAATCCCCGGCAATTTTCGTTTTCGCAATTCCTTTGCCACGGTTTCATTGGCAAGGAGCATGAATTCCTCGATCAGGCTATGGCTATCATCGTTTTCGATTTGGATAATTCGTTCGGGAACCCCTCTGCCATCAACCAAAATTTTCACTTCGGGGCTAGCTAAGTCCAATGAACCTGCTCTCAATCGTGAAACCCGGAGCTTGGAGGCAATGGACCACAGCGTTTTAATCGTACCTCGAATTTGCCCGAGAACACCCTTGGGAAGGTTGGAAAGCGGTACTCCCGGATTTCCTGAATATCGGCTCTGCGGTGGTTTTGCCGAGCGAATAGCCGCCAAGTCTTTTTCCGTCATGAACAGTTTTGCCTGCTCATAAGTGAGACGTTTGTCGCTTCGGATCACGCTCTCCGCCAGCTTACTCCCACGAAGACTTCCATCTTTGCCGAATCTAAAAAGAACCGATTTCACCAGCCTGTCTTCATCCTCGACCAGACTGCAGATTCCGTTCGACAGTTTTTGCGGCAGCATCGGTACCACCTCTCCGACCAAGTAAGTGGAGTTGCCTCTTCTGCGGGCTTCATGATCCAAGGCTGAGTCTGGTTTTACGTAGGCGGAGACGTCGGCTATGTGGACACCGACCTCAAAGTCGCCTTTCTGCAAGGTGCGTAGAGAAAGGGCATCGTCGAAATCTCGCGCATCGAGCGGATCGATGGTCAGCGTAAATACTTTGCGCAGGTCGCGGCGACCCGTGAGATCCTTCGGTTGAACTTTAGACGGTGTTTTTTCTGCTTCATCGTCTACTTTTTGTGGGAATTCGCCCGACAAACCGTATTTGGCGAGTATGCCGACATGGTCGGTTACGGGGTCTCCTGCAGGACCGAGCACCCGAATAATGCGGCAGGAAGGCACTGGGGCAGGGGAGTCCCAGCGATGAAACTTGGCCAAAACCTTTTCTCCATTGCGGGCTGCGGAGGTATCCCCCACCACCTTGAAGGGAAGGTGAATGCGAGAGCTTTCCGCAACTAAAGTCGTCTTTTTCCCCGTCTTCGACAAATAACCTAGAAACTCATCCGTTCCCCGTTTCAGAATCTTGGCTACTCCATAGCGAGGTTTTGCCTGTTTACGACCAAATTTCTTCTTCGTCTTCCCTTTGGATTTTTTCGGTGGGAGCCTTCGGAGTTCCACTTCGTCTCCGTCAAGAGCTGTTCCGGAAGCTCCTTGAGCAAGTGAAATAGGATCTTCCCACCCTTCAACCCTTACACCTGCTCTACCGTTTCTTCTAAAAAAAAGAACGCCGTGGACAGAATTCTTGCCCACGGCGTTCTTGAATAAA
>CAZXKR010000073.1:0-5384 GCA_964641305.1 uncultured Puniceicoccaceae bacterium
GGGATGTGGGCCAAAGGCAGCAAAGGCCATTGGTATCGCAGTTCGAAAGGCAGTTGGTCCCAGAAGTGACCAAGAGCGAGGGAAAGCGAAAAGCTGCAATATCGGCGGCTTTTTTGCTTCTGTTCGGGTTCGGTTGCCGCAATTCTCCCTATGAGGAGTTTGCCTTTGGCGAACCCGTCGTATTAAGGAAAGAAGCCCCTTTGGTTGGTGAAGACCTAACTGATACCCAATCTATTCTTGATGATTCTCGCTACGAGGTGGATATGGCTCGCTTGCGGGTGGAATGGCTTGCCGCCGAAAAAAACTTGGCCGAGGCCCAACTCGTTGCCGCCGAAACTAAAGAGCGGCAAGACGCTTTAGCCGTTAAATATGCTCGATTTCTGGAATTGGAGGCCCGTGTTCCAGGCGACAAAGGGCCCGTAGCTCCCGAAGTCATGTCGGTATGGGAGGGCAAGCTTCGCCAATATGCGGCTCAAACGGCGCGTAGCGAAGCCAATGTGCGTTTGTCCTTGCGTCGAGTCAAACCCCTGCGTCAAAAAGCTATGGTTGCGGGACTTCTTGCGGATAGACAGCAAACGGTTCCGCAGGAAGAAAGCGAACCTTAGGGTTTGTTCGAGAGTTTAGGCGGGAGTTGTATGATGGACGAGGTGTGGGAAATGATTGAGCACGTAGGGCAGGAACCACTTCTGCTCTGGACTGCTGCAGTGTTGTCCGTCTTTCTTCTCGTGGGTATTTTGAAGCGAGTGCTTTCCATTATTGTTTCTTGTGCGATTTTGATCATTCTATACCTCGTGTACCTTACTTATTTTGAGGAAGAGTTCCCCCTGCCCGAGGCAGACGTTGGCGAATGGATAAAGATCGGCGAGAATTGGTTCGACTCCGAACCAGAGCCGATTCTCGACGACAACGAGACCGCTTCCGAGTGAACAATTGCCGGACCAATAGCTCATCTTTACAGACCAAATGAAGTTACCTTGGGCGTTTTATCTTTCTTGGAAGCAGCTGTTTCCTACGGGACGAGGTATTTCCTTCTTTTCGGTTCTTTCCGTTTTCGGAGTGGCCTTGGGGGTGAACGTCATGATCGTCGTGGTGGCCTTTATGAACGGATTTCAGGATAAGTTCCGAACCGACATAATCGATTCCCAAGGACATGCCCGTGCGGAAATGTCGTACGGTTCCTCCGGTGACTGGAAAGACGACATGGCGAAACTGGAGTCTCAACCCAAGGTGCAAGCCGTAGCCCCCTACCTGAATGGACACTTGCTCTTGGAGCATTTTGGAAATCGCGCCGTGCCATTCGCCATGGGTATCGACCCCATCCGCGGGGATACCGTAATCCCGATCTCGCAGTTCCTCGCCGAGGGTTCGCCCAAAATGCTGGTTGAAGAAGCTTCTCAAATCACTCCTCTTCCCGTTGTCGACGACCTCCAAGACGATGTCGTATTCATCAGCAGACAGGCTGCGGATAAATTGGGAGCTCATCCCGCCGCCGCAATCATGACGACCGATCATAATTCCAGTTCGAACAGGGCGGGCAACGGCACAATTGTTCTTAGCAAGCTTGATCCTTTTGTTGAATCGGGAACTTGGAAGGTGCGTTTTGAGGACGGTGCAAGTTATCGCATCACCGATCCGCATGACGAGGAATGGGAGGATCTGTTTTTTGTAACAGAGAAAATCGAGAACCTAGGAGAAGGCATTCCCGTATTCGAGATCAAGCCCGGTTCGACTCCCTTTGCCAAGGGCGACCTGTTCACCTTTGAGATATTCGGAGCTTCCGTCATCGATGTTTACTCTCCCGCCATGCTGGAGAAAGCCAGGGACGATGAATTGTTGCCGCCGCGTCAAGTGAGGGTCGGCGGCATCTTCGAGGTCCCTTGGCAGGGCTTTCATTTGGACGCGCTCTTCGGCACGCTTCGGTTCATGCAGGAAATGAACGACCAACCGGGCGTTGTTCACGGGTTCAATCTCAAGTTTGATCCCGATGTCGCATCCGACACGCAGGCTCTGGCCGATGCCTGCATGAACACCCGCTCCTCCTTGGGGGAAAATTGGAACGTCGTGCCGTGGTTCGTGGAGAATGCCTGGTTTTTCGATCTTCTGAAATTTGAAGAATACCTTATGGTTCTAATCATGGTGCCGATTGGTCTTGTTGCGGCCTTTGCCATCGCCATCGCCCTAATGACCTCCGTCCTTCGCAAAACGCGTGAAATTGGTTTGCTGGTTGCCATGGGTGGTTCTCGCCTTTCCGTCGGAACGGTCTTTACCATGCAGGGATTCGTCATCGGACTGCTGGGAGCCATCGTGGGTTGGGGGATGGCTCTGCTCTTCATTTGTTATCGAGATACCCTCATGAGTTTTATCGTACGCAACATTGCCGGCGAGGAAGGTGGAGTCGGGGTGGCTCAGTTCTATGACTTCTACAGCTTGAAAGTGCCGTACCCATGGGATTCCCCGGATAGCTTGCAGAACTTTCTTATCTTTGGAACCTTTGCTGTAGCGGTTTCAACCTTGGCCGGATTCTTACCTGCATGGAAAGCGGCTCGTCTCAACCCTGCGGAGGCCTTGCGCAGTGAGTGAGGAACCTGCTCCATTCGCCTTGGAAGCGAAAGGCTTGGCCAAGACCTTTCCTTATGGGGATGAAGTTCTCGAGATTTTGACCGATGTCGACTTGGGTGTCGTTGCCGGAAAATCCGTCAGCATCCGAGGTGAGTCAGGCTGCGGAAAGACGACCCTTCTCAACCTGCTCGCCAGATTGGACACCGCGGATGTGGGCGAGCTCTATTGGAATGGCGAAGCCCATGATCCGAAGTTGCCTCCCGGTCCACGGGATGCTGCTCGGCGTGCCTGCCTGCTCGGTGTCGTGTACCAAGCATATTACCTCATTCCTGAGATGAATGTTTTGGAGAACGTCTTGTTGGCCGCCCGATTAGCCGGATCAATCGGCAAGGATGCCAAGCAACGAGCTCGCGAACTTTTGGATCGAGTCGGGGTCAGCAACCGTGAACGACAATTACCTCAGAAGCTCTCGGGTGGCGAACGTCAGCGCGTGGCCATCGCAAGAGCCTTGCTCAATCGGCCCAAGGTGATCTTGGCTGACGAACCCACGGGCAACTTGGACGAGCGTTCCGCCTCCGGTGTCATGGAACTTCTCTTGGAAGCGTGTCGTGAACAGGACGCGGGTCTTGTTCTCGTCACCCATAACCCGTCCTTCGCCAAGGCTACCGACGAGGCCCTTCATTTGGTTAAGGGAGTATTGGGTTCCCCTTGAATTTTTAATGACTGATCACGAAAACATATTGAAACCCTTGTGTTGCGGCGTAGTCGGTGTGGGCTACCTAGGTAGGCATCACGCTCGCATTTATCATGAGCTCGAAGGCTGTGAACTGGTCGGGGTTCTGGACGTAAACGATGAAGCGGCAGCCACTGCCTGCGAGAAGCACGACTGCAAGCGATTCGCAAGTCTCGAAGAGATGGGCGCTGCTTGTGACGCGGTCAGCGTGGTGGCTCCGACCGACCTTCATGCCGAGGTCGCTATTCCCTTGCTTGAGGCGGGTTGCCATCTCCTGGTGGAGAAACCCCTCTGCGCTTCCACCGAGGAAGCCGAGGCAATCGTGAACAAGGCGAATGAGCATGATCGCATCGTACAGGTAGGGCACATCGAGCACTACAATCCCGTAATGACTTTTCTCGAGGATGCTGTTTGCGCCCCCCGGTATTTGACGGTCGAGCGTCTGGCTCCTTTTCAACCTCGCGGTACCGAGGTGGGCGTAGTGCTCGACCTCATGATTCACGACGTCGGGATCGCCATGGCTTTGGTCGACTCGCCCATTGATCGCGTGGATGCCATCGGAGTGAAGGTCCTCTCCCCCACGGAGGACATTGCCAACGCTCGCATCACTTTTGCCAATGGTTGCGTGGCCAACCTCAATGCCAGTCGAGTTAGCGAAAAGAAGGCGCGCGAGATTCGCGTCTTTCAGGAAAGCGGCTACCTCTCCCTCGATTTCATGAACCAGAAGGGGCATCTTATCGAGAAAGCCGCGACTGGTCTTGAAAGAAAAGACGTGCCCGTAGAACAGGGTGAACCCCTTGCCATAGAACTGGCGGAATTCGTTCGCTGCGTTCACCTTGCCGACAAGCCGAAAACCGACGTTCACTTCGGTAAGTCGGCCCTCGCAGTTGCTCTGGAAATCACGAAGCTCATCCGCGATGGTTGGGAAAAGTGAGGAATGATCCATGCTGTCGGTTTCGCCAGATGCTTCCTGCGACCTGCTGATTATTGCAGGTGAAGCTTCCGGCGACGAGCATGCCGCTCGGCTTCTGGAGGACCTTCGGGAGAGTCGACCGGACCTGAAGGTTGCTGCCATCGGCGGCCCGAAACTTCGAGATGCTGGGGCAGATCTTCTTTTCGACCTTACGCGCCACGCGGTCGTCGGCATATTCGAAGTTCTCAAGAACTACGGGTTCTTTAAGAAACTCATGTCCGACACCTTGGAATGGATCGGGAAAGTGAGACCCCAAGCCGTCCTCTTCGTCGATTACCCTGGCTTCAATTTACGTCTCGCCTCTTCGTTGCTTGACCAAGGGATTTCTACAAAGGGCGGAGGAGGTGTGAAGCTCTTGCAGTACGTCAGCCCTCAGCTTTGGGCATGGAAGCCGAAACGTCGTTTCAAGATGGCTCGCACCTTGGATGCCCTTGGCGTCATCTTCCCCTTCGAGGTCGAAACTTATGCCGACGTCGATCTCCCCGTCCGTTTCGTTGGCCATCCCTTTGCTCGGGAAGATTACGAGCCCACCTTGAGTTACGATGCGGAGGCACCCGTTCTTCTCTTGCCGGGTAGTCGTCGCCAACCTGTGGCCAGAATCCTGCCCACCTTGCTGGACGCCTTTGCTCCGGTTTCCCGCAAGCGATCCGATTTACAGGCCCGGATCGTGAGCCCTGCCGGAGAAGTCGGTGAACTGGCCCGGGAAATCCTGAATCGTTTTTCCGAGTTGAAGGGCAAAGTGGACATCTTTTCCAACGAGAAGGTCGCGACCGGTTGCGCCGTCCTTACCAGTTCGGGAACCATGTCCCTCGCCTGCGCCTTGGCGGGTATTCCCGGAGCCATCGTATACCGTGCCCATCCCATGACCTATTTGCTGGGACGGTTTCTCGTAAAGGTTCCCTACCTTGGCATGGCCAACCTGCTTTTGCCCAAGTCTCCTCCCTATCCCGAGTTCATCCAAGGCGCGGCCCGGGCGGATGCTCTGGCCAAACGCCTTGAGTTCTGTCTCGACGACAATGAGGAAGCGGAAAAGGCCATGGAAGCTTCCACTTCCCTACGAAGGTTGCTCTCCCAACCTGCCGACGTCTCGGCGGCGGACTGGCTGATTCAGGAAGGCGG
>CAZXKR010000073.1:5484-6847 GCA_964641305.1 uncultured Puniceicoccaceae bacterium
TCGAACGACTTCGCGAGTAAGGATTGGGTCTTCCCCCGAGGTGGAACAGAGCACCACGTCGAACAAGTGAAGAGAGTCCCGAAACGAATCGAACCCGAGCACTGCACCGTTTGCCTTCTCGGCCAGTTCGCGGGCTTTTTCATAGGTGCGACCCGTTACCGTGATGGCTCTCGCTCCCCGTGAACCGAATGCATCCAAGGCCATCTCGGCCACTTCGCCCGAACCGACTACCAGAAAACGACAGGCGGATACGTCGCCGAATATCCGGCGAGCCAGTTCGCAGATTACGTTGCCGAGGTTTACTTGGCCCCGGGAAATTCCAGTATGGGTTCTGGCCCACTTGGCGGCCTGAAAACTCTTTTGAAAGACTCGATTCAGGACTTTTCCCGTGCTTTCCCGGTTTAGGGCGTCGTCATAGGCATCCTTCACCTGCCCCAGAATTTCGGTTTCGCCAACCATTTGCGAATCGATCCCCGAGGTCACTTCGAAGGCGTGTTTGACTACCGCTTCGCCCTGTCTCCGGTAGGTGTGCTTTTCCAGAAATTCATTCTCCAGCTTGCGAAAGTTCATTAGGTACTCGCTCACCGGACCCAGCGGGGGTGAACCATTCCCGGAAACGTATATTTCCGTTCGGTTGCAGGTGTTCAGCACGAGGCTCTCCTTTAGGCCGGGCAGCGCCTGCAGTCCCTTGTAGAAGTCGTCGATGGAATCAGCGGGCAGGCTTATTCGTTCGCGCTCCTCCAGCGAGGCCACCCGATGGGAGCTGCCGAGCAGGAATAGATTTGGCGGCTCAGCTGGCATCTTCGATCGATGGTTGAGGCGGAGTTTCCTGCCGTTGCGGAGCCGAGCGCACGAAACCCAGTGTAAGTATGGCCAACGCAAACAGCGCGATGCAGGCCTTGGCGAACTTCTTGCCGTACAATCTTTGACGGAAGTGAAGATACCAGAGCCCGCAGTAGGCGATCCACAAAGCGATCGTCACCCACAACTTGACCGAGCTTACGGAATCGGGGGATCTAGTCCAGTGCATGGAACCGACCACGATTGAGACTGTTAGAAATATGACCCCAACGAGCAACAGGCGTTGACTCGCCGTTTCCAGTTGCCGGATGGACGGCAGGTGAGAACCGAGGAGCCCCGTACGTTTAGATTGGAGGGCATTCTGCTGAATCAGGTACATTGCGCTAACCACGGCCAACAAGGCGAATAGCCCGTAACTGAAGATGGCCACGGAGGCGTGCAATTCGATCCATGGTCCCGAGAAGAGACGTTGGTAATCAGGTTCGAGCCAGTAGGCGCCGTCCAAGCCGGGACTGAGAAGGGAAAGAACCCCGCCGATTCCGGCAAGGCCCGCAGCAAAAGA
>CAZXKR010000074.1:0-6839 GCA_964641305.1 uncultured Puniceicoccaceae bacterium
GCGACAAGCTGCTAATCCTCGGAAACACGGGAACGCTCAGCATCGTCGAGGCCAATCCTGAAGCCTTCGAGGAAATCGCCTCCCATCAAGTTTTGAGTAAAGAACGCTGCTGGAACGGACCCGCTCTAGTCGGAGGCTACCTAGTAGTCCGCAACGGTAGCGAGATTGCCTGCTACGATTTCGCCAAACGCTAATCCATAAAAAGCTGACAGAAGGTGGACATTATAAAATAACATGATTTTTGCAATTGTTCGGCAATTAAGTAATGTGTTAAAAAGAGTTGGATGACTCAAGTAAATCCCCGCAATCTTGATACCAAATCCCTAAAGCTAATCTCTCCTCGAGTATCCAAATGATTTGGGTTCAATCGGCAGTCCCTCTCGAGTGGCAAATTGGCTTAACAGGGTTTGTAATATTTTTGTGCCCCGCCTTTTGGTTCCTGTACAAGTCGAAACGGCATAAGTATACTTATAGAAACATGGTTCGCTTGAAACCGACTGAGATCGGATTCCTGCAAACTGGCCCCGTGGAAGTATTGGGACGTGTAAAATCCATAAAAAAAACCGTACCCAGCCCTTGGGCTCGCAAACCGTCAGTAATTTATAACTTTTGGGTAGATAAATATGTCAGTGGGCAAGATGGTGGGTGGTGTAGTTATATTGATGACTGGCATAAAACTCCATTCCTCTTAAAAGATGATACTGGAGAAGTAACTATTGAAGCCGAAAGCGGGGATTGTGAACTTAAAATTGATCGGCAATGCGAATCTACCGAAGACGAATTGAAGGCGCTTCTCCAAAATCGCTACAAGAAAAAAACTAAAGGGTTGCTTTTAAACAAAACTCTTCGCTTTAGAGAATCCTTTCTAGAAGAAGATGATCAGGTTTATGTTTATGGAGAGGCAAAACAGGTTCACGGGAAGTGGGTAATCAGTGCTGGCAAAGAACCGCTGATCATTAATGATGAAGGCGAGACACTTGCTGAAGAACAACGATCTGGTATCGGTACATTCCACCTTGCCCTTTGCTACATGTGCCTAGCATGTGCTGCAATATGCTTGTTCGCAACATGCAATGCCTCGCCATGAATCTTCCATAAAACTTTTCCTTCCTTTTCAGGCATGGAAAGAGATTTTGTGAGAAATCTAGAAGGGCCGAATCATTAAAACCCGCCAACCACAGGCAAGTCATCCCAACTGGTGGTATAACGAGGAGTACGACTCTCTCGCTTCATACTCCATGACCGTTTTACGCCTTGAGCGGCGAGAAAGCCGGCGTTCGGTCCGTAGGTGTCCACGACTTGCTCTATCGAGCGCACGAATCTCCGGCGATTCTCGTTGCCGTCTTCTTCGAAGAGTAAACCTTGCCTCCTCTTACTTGAGATGAGATCGAGCAGGATCACACCCGCCTTCTTGTAGGCGAAACCCGGGCGGTAAATAGAGCGTAACAGAATCTTGGCCTTGGTGACGATACGGATGGTGTCGTCGGTCGGTTCGTCAAATGCCAAGGTTCGCGAGTTGGCATACTGGGGAAGATTTTCGCTAAAACGGTTGGTGGTGAGGAATACTTGCATACCCGAGGCAAGCGATCCTTCCTTACGAACCTTGCCGCTGGCCTTGACGGCGTAATTCGCCACAGCTTCCTCCAAATCTTCCAGTTCCGTAACAGGCTTTCCAAAAGAACGCGAAGAACAAGTATTCTTCTTTGGTGGGGGCACATCCTCCATGCCGATGCAGCGAAGGCCACAAAGCTCCCTCTGCGTGCGTTCCAAAGTGACTCCGCCAACGGAACGAATGGCCGAGGTCGGGGCTTCCGCCAAACCAAGTGCGTTGCGAACACCAATTCTACGAAGCCGGACGCCCAACCTTCGCCCCACTCCCCAAATGTCCTCCACCTCAACTTTCGCAAGAGCCTCCGAATCCGTCTCTCGAATCTCGAGGCACCCCACCCCATCCTTTTTGGAAAGACGATTGGCAAGTTTGGATAGAGTCTTCGTATGACCCAAACCAATCGATATCGGGATACCTGTCCATCGTCTCACAATCTCACGAATTCTTCGCGAAAGATGGAGCGGACTTTCAACCTGATCAAAGTTAAGAAACGATTCATCTATGGAATAAACCTCAATCTCCGGCGCAAAACGAGATAGCACGGAAACAACTCGACGGGACATATCCCCATAAAGCTCGTAGTTCGAAGACAGAACCGTCACGCCGTTACGTTCACAAAGCTTCTTAATCTGATGGTACGGTGCTCCCATGGAAATCCCAAGTTCCTTGGCCTCGTTGGAACGAGCAACGGCGCAACCGTCGTTATTGGACAGTACGATCACGGGGCGACCTTCCAGCGAAGGTCGGAAAACTCTTTCACAGGATACGTAGAAGTTGTTGCAGTCCGCCAACGCGATCACAGGGGATGAATCACATTCGTAACGACGCCCCACATTCGAACATCGTCTTCTTCGTTTGGAAGAATGGCCTGATAAGCCTTATTCTCCGGTTCGAACCAAGCTTTGCCTTCCCGACGGACATAACGCTTGACCGTGAGTTCACCATTGATTGAGGCAATAACTACACTCCCAGATCGAGCCTGTTCGCTACGATCGACGACAAGAAGATCGCCATCATGAATGCCGGCATCGATCATAGATTCCCCTTGAGCTCTCACAAAAAAGGTAGCTGTCGGTTCACGCACAAGATGAGCATTGAGATCAAGTGACCCCTCCAAGTAATCATCGGCAGGTGACGGGAAACCAGCAGATACTCCGCTTGCATACATAGGCAAAGCGTATTCCCGATCCCGCACAAATCGAAGAACACGCTCCACTTGGCTAACAGGTATGCGAACAGGGCGAGTAGCTTCACCGTAGCGGTTGCTCCCTCTAGGTCGACCTGCCCCTTTTCTTCTTCCTCCTCGATTACCCATTATTTGAAATTCGTTACAATATTCAAAGAAATGCGAATATAGCAAATTGTAATTTCCAAAAACAACGATCTCCGATACCCCGTTTGAAAACAGACCGAAAATCAGTTTTTTACTTTCTTTAACCGAAAGAAAAGATCCTTTATTCATCCCGACCAAATGACTCCCGAAGAAAACAAGATCCGAACCATCGTATGGTTTCGCAAAGACTTGCGAACTCTAGACAATCCATGCCTTCATTACGCACTGGGCGCAGGATTGGAAGTCATTCCCGTCTTCATCTGGGACAAGGACGATGGGGGACAATGGAGTCCGGGTTCTGCATCCCGTTGGTGGTTGCACAACGCACTTGAAAGTTTGCAATCCTCCTTCGACAAGCTAGGCGGAAAAATGATTTTTCGCACTGGCAAGACAGAAGAAATCATTCCGAAACTAGTATCCGAAACATGTGCGAAATCCGTCTGCTTCAGTAGAGTTTACGACCCTGCAGGACTCGCCACTCAAAACTTAGTTGAAAACATTCTGAAGAAGCAAGGCGTCTCCACCCATTCCTTTAACTCCTCCCTTCTCAACGAACCGTGGGAAATCAAAAATGGAACAGGTCGACCATTCAAGGTGTTCACTCCCTATTGGAAATCCTCGCGAAACGCAATTCATCGAGAACCTGCATCCTACCGACCGCATGAACTCCCCTTCCCCACTGAACCAATTCAATCTCAACGACTTGAAGAAATGGACATCCTTCCCAATCACCCATGGACGGAAAAACTTTCAGCGTACTGGAACGTATCCGAAGGCGCCGCTCATAACTTAATCGCCCAAACTGCCAACGAGGTCACGCGGTCCTATTCAAGCCATAGGAACATTCCTTCAGTCGCAGGGACTTCCCGACTATCTCCCTATCTCGCTTGGGGATTAGTCAGTCCTCGGCAGATTTGCCAAGCCGTTCTGCAAGCTCAACGAAAGGACAATGCAAAGGGGGTAGAAGATTATCTAGCGGAAATCGGATGGCGTGAATTCTCATACCACTTGCTCTACCATTTTCCTTCAATCCCCGACCGACCTCTTCGCCCCAAATACGCTAATTTCCCATGGCGAAAAAATAGGGAAGCCCTCCAAAAATGGAAATACGGACAGACGGGCTATCCTTTGGTCGATGCGGGCATGCGCCAACTCTACGAAACGGGCTGGATGCACAACCGAGTCCGCATGGTAGTCGCCTCTTTTCTCGTCAAGCACCTGTTAATTTCTTGGACCGAGGGCGCTCGATGGTTTTGGGACACCTTGATCGATGCCGATCTGGCCAGCAACACCCAGGGCTGGCAATGGGCAGCTGGCTGCGGAGCTGACGCCGCTCCATATTTCCGGATATTCAATCCTATCCTCCAAGGAGAGAAATTCGATTCCACTGGCGACTATTCCAAACACTGGATTCCCTCTCTCGCAAAGGTACCTCCCAAGTGGATCTTCCGCCCTTGGGAAATGCCTACCGAATTATTCGCCGAATGCGATCTGCGTTTGGGAAAAAACTATCCTCTGCCATGCATCGATCACGTGACGGCAAGAAATCGAGCACTGTCAGCATTGGCCTCATTCAATGACAAAAATACCCCCTCAACATCTGAAAACTAAACCTAAGGCCAAATAAAGAAGTTGACCATGGCAAACTAGATAAGCTTGTCGGATTCCAATTATTTGGCAAAAGCATGAGGAGTCTTCATGAAGTCTTTTAAATCTAGATTTCGCCTAAACCTAAGAACATGTCTTTTTCATTATCAAAGTGGGTTTGTCCACCACCAGAAACCTTTGCCGACCCCATGGGTTCTCACGGACATATCGAATGGTTTCGTTGCCTGCCTTTCATTCTTATTCATCTCTCACTGGTTTTAGCCTTCTTCCACCCTTTCAGTCCGGCATGCCTCCTAATTGCGATAACATCCTACAGTATCAGGATGTTCGCAATCACGGCATTCTACCATCGCTATTTCTCTCACAGGGCATTCAAGACAAGCAGGCTCATTCAATTCATCGGCGCATTTGTGGCCTGCGCATCCGGACAGAGAGGACCTTTGTGGTGGGCGGCCCATCACCGCCGTCACCATCGTCACTCCGACACCGAAAAGGATGTGCATTCCCCAAGAACAAAAAGTTTGTTATGGAGCCACACCCTATGGTTCATGACTGATTATGCAGTACCTACATTCCTTAAGGAAATTCCAGATTGGCTCAAGTATCCGGAACTTCGATTTCTCAACCGATACGATTGGATACCAGTCATCATATGGTCGGCGGGATGTTATTTCTTGGGCACTCTCGAATGGTTTCAATCCTTAACCAACTTATCGGGCATGACCATGCTAATCTGGGGCTTTCTGGTCCCCACCATCGCACTTTACCACGCGACTTTTTCCGTTAATTCAATAGCCCACCTCTTCGGAAATAAACGTTTTGATACGGGAGACGAAAGCCGAAACAATGCATTTGTAGCTCTCATTGCCTTCGGAGAAGGATGGCACAACAATCATCACTGCTTTCCCAGTTCAGCGAGGCAAGGATTTTTTAAGGGTGAGGTGGATCTGACCTATTATGGATTAAGATTCATGGAAATGATCGGACTAGCACACGATCTTCGCCCGGTTCCAAGATGGGTTCGAAAGAAAGCTCATAACTGAATCCAACCTATTTCGCCCGTAAAGTGAAAATAGCTATCGTCGGTTCGGGTATCTCCGGTCTCATTTGCGCTTACCTTCTCAAGAAAGAACATGAAGTTACGCTTTTCGAAGCGGACTCAAAACCAGGAGGGCACGTCAATACCGTCGAAACAAAAGGCCAAACGGGAACCTTCCTAATCGACACGGGGTTCATTGTATTCAATGAATTGAACTACCCCCATTTCGTCCGCTTACTAAAAACCCTAGACATTGCCTCCCAACCGACGAGGATGGGATTTTCAGTCAAATCGGAAAGACTTGGATTGGAATACAGCGGAGAAAGCGCGATGGGGCTGTTCGGCCATTTTCGGAACATCGCGGACCCCTTGCACTGGAATATGTTTCGCGAAATCCTACGTTTTCACAAAAAAGCAGGCGTGGTTAAGGATTCCACAGAGACTGTAGAGCAATTCTTGTCCCGACATCAATTCGGCGCGCGTTTTCGAGAAAATTTCCTACTACCGCTTGGTTCCGCTCTTTGGTCGTGTTCACTGGATCAATTTGGTTCCTTCCCTATGGAATTCGTAACGGGCTTTCTTTCCAATCACCAAATGCTTCAAGCATTCAACCGTCCGGTTTGGCGCGTACTTAAAGGAGGTTCTCAAAGCTATGTTGCAAGAATCATAAAACGTCTGGGCTCTCGCCTAAGGCTAAACACCCCTATCCAAAAAGTTAGTCGGCAAAAGAAAGGCGTTCGCCTTTCCTTAAACGATGAAACATCGGAATTCTTTAATGAAGTAATTCTTGCATGTCACGCCGACCAAGCTCTTCACTTGCTCGATTCTCCTACTCCAGACGAGGTTTCATTATTGGAAAAATTTCCCTATGAAAAAAACTTGGTTACCTTACATAGCGATGATTCGCTTTTACCCAATCGCAAGTCAGCTCGAGCCAGTTGGAATGCTTACATTCCAAAGGAAAAACAAAATCATGCAGTAGTCACTTACGACATGAACATCCTGCAAAATCTTCCGACTAACGAACCTTTCTGCGTCTCTCTCAACCAACAAAATTCCATCTGCGGAAATGCTATTCATCAAAACTTCGAGTTTTCGCATCCGACCTATCACGCAGGTCGCAAAGATGCTCAGAAGCAGCATGACTCGTTCATCAGGAATCGAGGAATATCCCTTTGCGGTGCGTATTGGGGATACGGTTTCCATGAAGACGGTCTCAATAGCGGTCTGAGGGTATGCAAAGCCTTTGG
>CAZXKR010000075.1:0-6759 GCA_964641305.1 uncultured Puniceicoccaceae bacterium
TTTGGAGACGACGTATTCGGAGGCCCGGTATGGCGAGATTTAGTTTCTCCAGAAGACGCCACGCGACATGAGGCTGCCCAAGCCATTCCAGTTATGCTCGACCCCACCGGAGAAGCGGTTCAGCGCAACTTCGTTCATGTTGAGGATCTGGCATCCGCAATAATGCTCGCGATCGATAATCCAAAGGCACGCCAACAGCTTTTCAATATATGCATGGACGAACCCGTACACTACCGCAAGGTCGCCGACTACCTCAAAGAAAGCCGTGGATTGCCCTCGGTAGACGTGCCTACGCCCCATCACAGCACTTGGCTAGATAACTCGAAAGCCAAATTCCTCCTCGACTGGAGACCCAAAATTGATTTGAAACTACTCATAGACAAAGCTTGGAACCATCAACGCTCAAACGACGATGTCCGTAAAATCTGGTATCCCGGTTGAACAATCCTTCTTGCTTAGTCACTCACCATCAACCCAAACTACAATGAAGAAACTACTCGCGATAGCCGCGTTTATCCTTCCCATCACAATGACCGAAGCCAAAACAAAGGCCGATATAGATCCCGAAAACACCTTGCTCATCGATTTGGATGACGGACAAGTCGTCATCGAGATGTACCCCGATACCGCACCCAAGCATGTTGCTCGTATCAAAGAATTAGCAAAAGCTGGAAAATACGACGGGGTCGCCTTTCACCGGGTAATAGATGGTTTTATGGCTCAGACCGGAGACGTACAATTCGGCAATGTAAAAAAATTCAATGATGGCCGCGTAGGGACGGGGGGATCGGACAAACCCGACATCCCCGCAGAATTCAACAAGCGCAAACATGTTAGAGGCACCTGCTCAATGGCTAGATCAGGTAATCCGAACAGTGCCAACAGCCAATTTTTCATCTGCTTCGGCAACGCTGACTTTCTTGATGGCCAATACACTGTGTGGGGACAGGTCGTAGAAGGCATGGAATTCGTCGATAAGCTCAAAAGGGGTGCCCCGGGCAGCGGTTCCGTAACAAACCCCGACCATATGAAAAAAGTTAGTCTGCCGACTGCTTCAAAACCTTCGAAGAAGTCTTCCTCGGACAAGAAAAAATCCACAAAAAAGACTAAAGGGAAAACGAAGAGAAAGAAAAGGTCGGCAAAGTAAATCGATTACTGAATTAATTACCGATCGAGACTCAATACTCCTAATGGCATCTCACATCACCGAAATCGAATGATTCGAGTGTTCGGTTAGGAAATATCAGCCTTGTGAAGATCTTCTTGACCTCCTAAATCTGGAACGAAACAGTTTAGGAGACATCCAATTCATGAATGCTCGGATAACCACAGTTTGCTTAATTTTCCTAGCTGTTGCTGTGATCACGAAAGCTTGTCAGGTGCCCGTATTTCGTTACGCGTTGGAGCGATGGCAACCCGATCATTACCAATTGGTTATTGTTCATGACGGCAACCTGACCAGCGAGGAACAAGCAAACGTCACTTATTTGGAGGAAAACCTAGTCGGACCGAACGGACCGATAATAAATCTTCGTTTCGAAGCTCTTGATCTGGCAAAGGAGGAAAAACAATTTGAGCGCTGGAAAAAACTTCACAGTGACCAAAACGCTTCGGTTTCCATTCACCTTTTTTTCCCATTCGAAGCCTTCGAACAGGACACTAATCCCATTTGGAACGGGGACTTCACAAGGAATAACATCAACCAGATACTTGACTCTCCGGCCCGGCGAGAACTGGTTAAACGGATTCTCGCCGGCGATTCAGCGGTCTGGCTTTTCCTCGAAACCGGAAATCGGAAAGAGGACGACAAGCTCTTCAACACACTCGAAAAATACGCCAAGATTGCCGAAAAGGAGATTTCGGTTCCTGAAGGCGTTATTCAGCAAAGTGCTCTCGACGACCCAAACCTTCTTCTCAGCCCCGGAGACGAAGAAAACATTCTCGAATCGTCTGTTCCCCTTAAGATCGCCTTTTCAATCTTGCGCCTCTCTCGCAAGGATCCCCAAGAAGTCATATTGAGGTCCATGCTTTTGCGCTTGGAGGACGACCTGCTCGATAAAGAAATGGAGAATAAACCGATGCTTTTCCCGGCATTTGGCAAAGGTCGCGTCCTTCCCCCACTTATTGGTGCCGGAATAAGCGAGGAAAACGCACTGGCCGACTGCGGGTATCTTTGCGGCGCGTGCTCTTGCCAAGTTAAGAATCAAAATCCGGGCATGGACATACTGGTAAAAGCCGATTGGTGGACTGCACTTGAAGGAAGCTCTGTAATCGCCGAGAAGGAACTGCCGCCGCTGACGGGAGTCGAAGATCTCATTGCAGCCAACAACGAACCCGCAAAAGATAATACCGAAGAATACAGTGGTGAACTCGAGGCGAACGCATCTTCTTCGGAGGTCTCCGAACAAGAGTCTGCAGTGACTGAATCTCCCATTTCGAACGGTCTCGTCGTTGCCGTAGTCTTGGTTTCAGGTATTTTGTTGGTTGGCACTTTTGTCCTGAACAAAAATCGAGATCAGTGAATCTTCGGCGACTTATCGGGCGGGAAATTTTGCACCGCAAGCTAAGCTTCGGACTCGCCGTGGCAACGATAGCAACAAGTGTCGCAGGACTTGTCGCAGTGGTTGCTTTACTTGGTGCGCACGACTTGCGAACTTCGAAAATGCTAAAGAGGATGAACGAAGAATCCTCCGCCATGGAAGCAAAGTTCGCGAAAGAGATGAAAGCCTACGAGGACGATGTCCGCAAGACGATGAAGGGACTGGGTTTCAACATCTTCATCTTTCCCGAAGGACAGGAGCTAAGCGAAGTTTACGCAGAAGGGTTCGCCTCCAAGACAATGCCCGAGTCCTATGCCGGCAAGTTGGCTGAAAGCAAAATCGTGACCGTCAACCACCTTCTGCCGAGCCTTACCCGCAAGCTGAAGTGGCCCGAGCGGGAACGCACCGTCATCCTCATCGGTATTCGCGGCGAAGTTCCAATCGCGCACCGTGACCCAAAGAAACCACTCATTGACCCCGTGCAGAAAGGGCGGATCGTACTTGGTCACGAACTCCACCGATCGCTCGACCTGAAGGAAGGGAACGCCACCGTATTCATGGGCCGCGAATTCATCGTCGGGAAATGTCACGCAGAACGCGGAACGAAGGACGACATCACCATTTGGATGCACCTCGGCGAATGCCAAGAACTTCTTAAAGAAGAAGGACGCATCAATGCTATCAAAGCATTGGAATGCAATTGCGCCTCAATTGATCGCCTCGGGGAGATTCGTCGTGAAATAGCTGGCATACTACCCGGGACGAAAGTCATCGAGACCGAAAGCAAGGCATTGGCTCGGGCCGAGGCTCGAAACAAGGCAAAGAAACACAGTCAAAGCGCCATCGCATCTAAAAAGGCCGAGGCGATCAAGCTACAAGCTGACCGCGAGCGACTAAGGCTTGAAGACAAGCAAAAGTACACGGCTCTTCTCACTGTCGTGATTCTTGGTTCTATGGCTTGGGTTTCCTTTCTCGCCTTTGCCAACGCTCGAGACCGTCAAGCCGAAATCGGCATCCTCCGAGCCATGGGAATTTCCACGGGTTCCATCTTGGGCGCGTTGATGGGGCGAGCGTTTCTCGTTGGATTGTTTGGAGCCGGTTTGACACTGCTTTTCGCTTTTCTCCTAGGCGACACCTTAAGGGGTTCGCTTCATGGTTTCGACCTAAGGTCTCTTCGGGGAGATATTCCTCTAGTCCTTTTATCCGTACCCGTCCTCTCCTGCGCAGCATCATGGTTGCCCGCCCTGCAAGCCGCGAACCGAGATCCCGCAACCATTCTTCGCAATGAGTGACTTTACTCTAAGAGCGACAAATGTGCACAAGACGTTTGCGGGACCAAAAGGGTCGGACGTAGCGGCAGTGAACGACATGAGCCTAGAGATCGCGTCGGGAGAATTCGTGGCTCTGGGCGGATCTAGTGGTTGCGGGAAATCGACCATCCTTTTGATTGCGGGAGGATTGTTGAGACCCGATCAAGGGGAAGTGGAAATCATGGGAACCCGGCCCTACGAAGTAGACAGTGCAAGGAGAGCAAGCATCCGGGCAAAACACATCGGCTTCGTTTTTCAACAATTTCATCTCGTACCCTACCTTGACGCATTGGACAACGTGATCGCCCCCACCCTAGCTCGACCCCTTCCTGATGCAGAAGACAAGGCGATGGCTTTGCTTGAAAAGTTTGGCCTAACCGAGCGCCGACACCATGTGCCATCCAGCTTAAGCGTAGGCGAACAACAGCGAGTCGCTCTCGCCCGAGCGTTGCTTCTGAAACCACAACTTTTGTTGGCCGACGAACCGACGGGCAATCTCGATCCCGAGAATGCCGATTCGATTCTTGATCACCTTGCCGCCTTCGCCGAAGAGGGAGGCACTGTACTCATGGTCACGCACGACGACCGCGCGGCGGGACGGGCATCCCGTTCCATTCGGATGGAGAAAGGAAGTATTGCCGAAAGCGGGTTATGAAAATCACACTCCGCTACACTTCGCAACTTGCTACTGTTGCAGGAACCTCCGAGGAAGACATCGAGGTCGCCGATGGAGTTGGGCTTTTGGAGCTACTTGGAAATCTATCTAGAGAACATGGACCCGAGTTTTCGAAATTCGTGGTGAATGACGGCGGTAGCCCTGTAGCTACCTTGGTCGTGGCCGTAAATGGAACCCAAGTCGACCTTAGGAAAGAAGTATTGCTGGAAGCCGGGTCGGAGGTGATTTTGATCACTCCGATGTCAGGTGGGTGATGCCAAGAGTTAGAGTGCCGGGCCCGTAATCTTGTCACAGGTCATATGGTAAAGGCCGACGAAAAACTCCTCGTCCCATTTTTCCTCTACGGCCATTGTGCCAGTCACTCGAATAATCCTGTCCATCATGATTTCAACTCCCTTGGGTGCCGTCACCACAACCCAACCGTTGGCCTCGGGAGCTTTACCAAAACAGCAACTCATTTGGTCAGGTAAGAGCAAAAATTCCGTGACCTTATTGTCTTCGTTTACGACAGTTGGGATCATAAAACCTTCGACAGCAGCAGGTAGTCCATCCATTTGACGGACCGTGACGGGTACGCGACGAGCAAAGGCAGCAAGGTCAAATTTAATGCCGTCCTTTTCCCAGTCAACCTCGTAGGCGAACTTAGACATACTGGCAAAACTTAGAGGAGCGTATCCGCTTCCCTTGGGCAAGGGGGGGAGGTTTGAAACCACGGGATCCTGAAAATTAGAAAAGTTGGAGTCTGACCCAGGAGGGGGAGGCAAATCCACGATTTCCCTTTCCTCCGAAGAAGTCACCTGAGAAACAATCTTCCCACCGACACTTGTCACCTCCCCTTCCACAATCGTGACGTTGGCGTCTTTGGCATCGAGAGGATCATGTGAAACCGAATCACCGTCAACAAAGGCCGACATGTTGCCTTGCCCGAACTGACGAGCGAGTTTCAGGTATCGAGGCAAACCTCCTTGGAAAAACCCCGCCAACACTCTCTCCAAGGGCCAAGCAAGCGTGACCGCCTTGCCTTGCTGATTGTACTTCATGTCCAACCTAAAGCCAGTGGCTCCGTCTAGTTTAAGTAGAACGGCGCTAATATCCTTGGCAAACTTGGGATCATGACCATCCATGAGCTGAATTCCCTGAACGGGAATCCAAATGACGTTGTCGGCAGAAGTGCCCGTAGCTTCAAGTATACCTACAACCAGATAAACATCCTTATGCTTCGCTCCCTCGTTGAAGGTGAGACCGTGATAAGGATGAAAGTTATCCCCCACCTTAAGGCCCAGTCTTTGAGCCGCAAAACTTCCGACGAGGGCTTCCTTGGCATCATCCTTGTAAATACGCCCTTCGGGTAGAACGTTGTACTTTTGTCCCTTCCGCCATTCGTGTTTTTCAAACATTTCCGAAAGAGCTCCAACCAAGCGATGACCGCGGAAATTATCTCCGACGGCGATTGGATAAGCTTCGCTCACTCCACGGGTGTCGCGAATAGTTTCGTACTCCTCCCAGGAAAGATTACCGGGGGAAGACTCCAGATGCAGGAGGCTATTGAGGACCAACTGTATTTTCGAACCACGAGCCCCCAACACGGCATCAAACCCGCATGTCAATGCGCGAAAGGCGCTTGCGTTCAGTTCCTTGATCTCAGTTGCGACGACCTTCCAACTGTCCAATTCCTTTTTTTCAACCGTTATAGGTTCTCCCCTAATGGGTTCACCTTTTGGTACAGAATTCGAAGAATCTTGGATCCCTCCCTCGCCACCACAACCAACAAGAAGGCATACTGTGATGATCCCGGTGATGGTGAGTGTAATCTTCATTTTCTTAAATTCCGTTAGCGCAAACTATAAAGCAACGGGAGTCATGTCTTCGCAAGTCATATGATATAGACCCTTAAAAAAACCATTGGAAGGATCCCATCTTTCTTTAACCGTAAATTCACCTGTAACACGCAAGAGCTTGTCAATTTGTGGCTTCACCCCGACGGGTGGAGTCTTCACGAGAATCCACCCGTTTTGCTCGGGTGTCTTTCCTTCGCAACACGCCTTAGTGTCAGGGAGCAAAAGAAACTCGGTAGTCTTGGAATCATTGTCACGAAGAGCCACGGGTATCATATAGCCTTCCACCGATACCCGACGGCCATGTAGTGATCGTGCGGCTGAGGGTATGCGGCGAGCGAAAGCGGCTTGGTCCGGGTTCTTGCCATCGTTTTCCCAATTAACTTTATACTGAAAAC
>CAZXKR010000076.1:0-6624 GCA_964641305.1 uncultured Puniceicoccaceae bacterium
AAGATTCTACCGACGATGGAGACCGTCGAGCATTCATTACCAAAGCAACTGTTGGTGTGTCTGCCGCTTGCTCCGTTTTTCCTTTTGCCGCAGGTGTGCCCGCTTTTCTTGACCCTGTAAGCGGGAACGGTGATAATGCTGACGAGATTCCTTGGTCCAAGGTGGCATCCCTTTCGGCATTGCCGGAGGATGGTACGCCAACGAGGTTCGGCATTATTCGTGAACGGGTAACTGATGCGTGGACTACCCTCACTAATATTCCCGTAGGAGCGGTTTATATTATTAAACAGGGCGAGAAGGTAAAGGCCTTTAACCTAAAATGTCCGCACCTAGGTTGCGCCATAGACCATCGATCTGATCGAAGAGATTTCTTTTGTCCCTGCCACAATAGTTCTTTCGCGCTGGACGGTTCGGTTTCCGATGATACCAGTCCTAGTCCGCGAGGGATGGATGGCCTTGAGACAAAAATTGAAGACGGTTTCGTATATGTTCGCTTTCAGCAATTTCGGCCGAATCTAGCGGAGCAAGTCCCCCTGACATGAAGGCGGTTATAGACTGGCTTGATGATCGTTCCGGTTTTCGGGCCCTCATCAAGGAAGCCCTTTACGAAAAAGTGCCCGGTGGCGCTAGGTGGCGATATGTTTGGGGTAGTTGCCTAACCTTTGCTTTTTTCGCTCAAGTCGTAACAGGTACGCTTTTATGGATGTTTTACAGTCCCAGTGCCCAGACGGCTTGGGAAAGCGTTTACTTCCTCCAATATCACGTATGGGGCGGATGGTTCCTTCGCGGAATTCACCACTACATGGCGCAGGCCATGGTTGTCTTGCTGGTCTTACACCTCATGCAGGTAGTCATAGATGGAGCTTACAAGGCTCCTAGGGAACTAAACTTTTGGTTCGGCATTGCTCTCATGGGAGTTACTTTAGGTCTTTCACTCACAGGTTATCTGCTTCCTTGGGACCAGAAGGGTTACTGGGCGACTGCAGTGGCGACCAACCTCATAGCCGAGGTACCTCTCGTTGGAGTTTACCTTCAAAAGCTTGTAATCGGTGGAACAGAATACGGGCATCACACGGTTACGCGCTTTTTTGCCCTTCACGCTGGGGTTCTGCCTGGAGCCCTAATTGCACTTGTTGTCGGCCACATTTACCTGTTCCGGCGTCATGGTATCCATGCCAAGGAACCTCGACCCAAACGGGACTCCTATTTCTGGCCGGATCAAGTGCTGAAAGATGCCGTTGCCTGTTTAGCCGTAGCGTTAGCGGTTATTGTGCTTACCCTATACTTTCATGGGGCTCCACTGGGCCCGCCCGCCGATCCCGCTAACGAATTTCCCGCTCGTCCGGAATGGTATTTTCTATTTCTTTTCCAGTTGCTCAAGTATGTTCCTGCTTTCTGGGGGGCTATAATTATTCCCGCTTTTGTTGTGCTCTTGATGTTCGCCCAACCGTTTATCGGCAAGTCGGAAAAAGGTCACCGTTTCAACATCGGTTTTCTCTGGTGCTTGTTAATAGGGGCGGGGGCTCTTACTTTTCTAGCCTTTTCGGAAGACCGTGCGAATAAGAAGCATTTTGCCGCCGTGGAGGAAGCCGACTGGCTGGCAAAACGGGTTGTGGAAATAGCCGACAAGCAAGGTATTCCGCCTAGCGGGGCCGTCACCTTGTTGCGAGAGGATCATGAAAACCGCGCACGCCGTTTGTTTTCTTCCAATTGCGCCAGTTGCCATCTTTACAATGGACATGACGGCAGAGGCTTCCCCGTCGATTCCAACCAATCCGCCCCCGACCTTGCCGGAGTTGCTAGTCGCGAATGGCTCGAAGAATTGCTTGATTACGATCATTATGTTTCCACGAAATATTTTGGCGGCACCGCGTTTAAGGACGGCAAGATGGCAACCAAAGTGCTCAAGAAGTTTGACGAGAAAGAAAAGGCGCTTGTCCCGAAGGTAGCGGCCCTCTTGTCGGATATCGCCGGTCTTCCCTACCAAAAACCACTGTCTGAAAAAGATAGAGAAGAGGGCTTCGACGTCTTCTTTGATGAATTGGGCTGTATCGATTGTCACGACATCGAAGACGAGGACGAAGGTTCGGCTCCCGATCTTACAGGGTACGGTTCGCGGGATTGGTTGACCGCGGTTGTTGGCGATCCCTCTCACGAACGTTTCTATGGCAAAGATAACGATCGCATGCCCTCTTTTGCTCGCGATGAAAAATTGACGGTCGAGGAAATCGGTATTCTCGTTGATTGGCTTCGTTCGAAACCCTCGACGAATTCTGAAGTCAGGTAATTTTCAATGACGCTTGAACTTTCGGCCAATTTCGTTTTTTTAAACTGTCTCCACGTCATTTAAACAACCGTTAGGAAACCAAGTGGGAATTCACGTCTCTAAAGATGGCCAGCAATATGGTCCTTACAGTCTCGAGGAATTAAAGTCCTACCTCGAGTCAGGTCAATTTGCGGAAAACGACTTTGGTTTGTCGAAGGGAGGAACCGAATGGCAACAACTCGGAGAAATGCTTTCCACTCCCGAATCCCCTTCTACTACCGTAGAAGGATCAACTGAGGAGGAAGACGTTGATTACGAAAAGCTCAAACAATGGGAAGGCCAATTCGAGGATTTCGAGGAGGAGGAGGACACGGCCGAAGCTCCCATAGCCTCTCCTCCCGCTCAAGCTCCCCCGCTGACTGCTCCAACTACACCACCCGTCCAGCAAGCCCCACCCACACCTGTCGCCGCTCCACCTCCACCTGCCGCCGCTCCTCCCGCAGAGCCCGTTTACGCACAGCCTCCACCTCAGGAACCCGCACCTGTTGCTGCCGACCCGAGCGATGTTTCTGCTCCGCCACCTGCTCAACCTTCGGAATCGGTAGCCAACCGCGACGAGGAACCGGCGCCCAACCGGCGTAAACGGCGCCGACAACAGGAAGCCGACGACTATGATGACTTTGATGACGAACCTCGTCCTCGCCAGCGCAAGGGAGGTCGTCGACAATCAGGCAGTCGAAAGATGTCGGGCATGAATAAGGGGCAGACTGTCATTGTCGTAAAAGGAGCCGGCATAGGATCTAAGATTTTCACTGCTCTTATAGTTCTTTTTGTTATCTCCCTCATCGTCGGCATAATTGGATTCGGGGCTTACTTTGCCGCACCCCAGGCAGTGGGCCCGATACTCAAGAACTTGGGCATCCCCGTGGAGATTCCGGCTGTACAAAAGGAAACGCCTGCTCCTGCTCCCTCCGCCCAGGCGGAAGACGGTGCAGCTAGCTTCGCCGGCATCACTCTTACCGACGACCATATCCAAAGCCTACGCTCGACCGGTCTCGAATTTTTCAAGTCTTCGGACGGCAAAGGCCTTCACTGCGTGGCATCCGTAGAACCTGATCTTGGTTTGAACGACGAAGACCTTCCAGCCATAGAGGTGCTAGCCCAAAAGATCGTTTGGCTCGACCTGAGCAAGGGCAATCTCACGGACTTGGCAGTTTCTCGTCTCTCCAAAATTCCAAACCTGCGGAACCTTTATCTCGAGGACAACAAAGGCATCACCTCTCGTGGAGTCTCCGGTCTTTCGGGCCTAAGTAAGCTCAAGTGCCTCAACTTGGTGGGAACAAGCTTGGATGATTCCGTAGTGGACGCCTTGTCGGGCATGACCTCATTGAAGGAAGTGTACCTTTGGCGATCCGGATTATCCGCCGAAGCGCTTCAAAAACTGCGCGACGCGCGTCCCGACATGCTCGTTCAGGCGGGCTAAGCATTAGGCTTTAAGCTTTTTTCGTTACCACGGGTTTACGCCTATTCGGGTAACAGTCGCGACAAATTTCACAGACGGTGCCATCGCAGCCACGGGCCGAGCAATGTTCGCGACCGTAGTAAATGATCTGCAGGTGCAGACGATTCCAAGTTTCCTCGGCAAACAAAGACTTCAGGTCGATTTCGGTTTGGGTCACGCTTTTGCCGTTGGTTAAACCCCAACGTTGAGAGAGCCGGTGGATATGGGTGTCCACGGGGAACGCAGGGTGACCAAAGGCCTGAGTCATAACTACAGACGCCGTTTTATGACCCACTCCGGGCAAGGCTTCCAGTTCCTCGAAACTGTCGGGTACTCGGCCACCATGCTCGTCCACGAGGATACGAGAGAGGTCTCGAATAGCGGTGGCCTTTCTGGGAGCCAAGCCACATGGACGCACAATGGCGTCTATGGATGCCACCGATTGCTTGGCCATTTTCTCGGGTTCATCGGCCAAGGCGAACAAAGCAGGGGTCGTTTTATTTACTCGAACATCCGTGCATTGGGCCGAAAGCAAGACTGCTACGAGCAAAGTGTACTCATCCTTGTGATCTAGGGGAATCGGCGGATTGGGATAAAGCTCGTCCAAGCGTCCGCTCACAAAATTGGCCCGTTCCTTTTTCGTCATACCCCCTGCAAAGATGCATGAACCTCCCAAGGCAAGCTTTCTCGAAGGAGGGACAGAATGACCCACTTTTGGCTTCCTCACGAAGCCTTGACCCTAACAATTGCAATCATACATCCCGTAAACCATTGATAATCAATAAACATTAAGTTTTAGATGCCTGCCTCAATCGGTACGCAACTTGCAAAAGAACAATGTAATGAACATAGATCCCGAAAAATTCACGGAAATGGGAATTGGAGCCATTCGCGAAATGGCCGACGTAGCTCAGCGCAATGGCCAACAGGAAGTCGACGTGTGGCACCTCTTGGCGGCTCTCGTCCGACAGGAACACGGAATCGTTCCCTCCTTGCTTGAAGAGATGGGAATTGGAGCGGCCGCCGTACAGTTGTCTTTGGAGCGCGAACTGGGCGGACTCCCGAAAATTGCAGGCAACGTAAACACCGCTCGTTCCTATGCCTCGCAAGCCCTTACCGAGGCAGTTGAAAAGTCTCATTCCGTTTCCGCTGCAATGGAAGACGACTACGTCAGCACCGAGCACCTTTTTCTTGGGCTAATCACCGTGGGCAAACCCGCATCACTTACAAAGTTCTTCAAAAATTTCGGACTCTCCGAAAAAAAGGTGCGCAAGGCCCTCGAGGAAATGCGGGGTGGGCAAAAGGTAACCAGCAAGACTCCCGAGAACACTTTCCGGGCACTCAAGAAATACGGCATCGATCTGGTCGAGCAGGCAAAGTCCGGCAAGCTCGATCCCGTCATCGGTCGCGACGCCGAGATCCGCCGCGTCATTCGGATCCTCTCCCGCAAGACCAAGAACAACCCCGTCCTCATCGGTGAGCCCGGGGTGGGGAAGACAGCCATCGTGGAAGGCCTCGCTCAGCGAATTGTACGGGGGGACGTACCCGAAGGGCTCAAGGACAAGACCATTTTCACTCTCGACATGGGTTCCCTTCTCGCCGGGGCAAAGTTTCGCGGAGAATTCGAAGAACGCCTCAAGGCCGTATTGACCGAGGTGAGCAAGGCGGAAGGTCGCATCGTCCTCTTTATCGATGAGATGCACACCATCGTAGGGGCAGGCAAGGCCGAAGGCGCCATCGATGCGGGCAACATGCTCAAGCCCATGCTGGCTAGAGGCGAGCTGCACTGCATCGGGGCCACCACGCTCAACGAATATCGCCTGCATGTCGAGAAAGACGCCGCACTCGAACGACGCTTTCAAACCATCCTCGTGGATCAACCGAACGTCGAGGACACCATCTCCATCCTCCGCGGCCTAAGCGAGCGCTTTGAGATTCACCACGGGGTCAATATCCGGGACGAAGCCCTCGTCAATGCCGCCGTACTCTCCAACCGCTATATTTCCGATCGCTTCCTACCCGACAAGGCGATCGACCTCGTGGACGAGGCCTGCGCCATGATCCGCACCGAACTCGACAGCATGCCCGCCGAGCTCGACGAGATCAGTCGGCGCGTGCTCCAACTCGAAATCGAGGAAACCGCCCTCAAGCAGGAAAAGGACAAGGCCAGCAAGGAGCGTCTCGAGGTCTTGCGCAAAGAACTGGGCAATGCTCGGGACAAGATGGAAACCTTTAAGCGACGCTGGGAAGGCGAACGCAAGGACATCGACGACATTCGCGTCCTTCGCGAACAAATAGAATCCACTCGCTCCGAGATGGAGCGGGCCGAGCGAGCTTACGACCTAAACCTCGTGGCCGAGCTTAAGCATGGCAAACTGCCCACTCTGGAGGCGGATCTTGAAAAACTCGAAAAAGCGGAGAAAAAGGACACCTTGCTCAAGGAGGAGGTGACTGCCGAGGAAATCGCCGATATCGTGGCCCGCTGGACCGGAGTGCCCGTGACCAAGCTGATCGAGGGAGAAAAGCAAAAGCTTTTGCGCCTGCAGAGTATTTTGCACGAGCGGGTAATCGGGCAGGAAGAAGCCGTAGATGCAGTCGCCGAAGCCATCCTCAGGGCTCGAGCCGGGATCAAGGATCCAAATCGTCCGATCGGCTCCTTTCTCTTTCTCGGTCCCACTGGGGTAGGGAAGACCGAGTTGGCCAAAACCCTCGCCGAAAGCCTGTTCGACAGCGAAAACAACGTCGTACGCATCGACATGTCCGAGTACATGGAAAAACACTCCGTTGCACGCTTGATCGGGGCTCCTCCCGGTTACGTCGGCTACGAGGAGGGCGGTCAGTTGACCGAGGCCGTTCG
>CAZXKR010000077.1:0-6561 GCA_964641305.1 uncultured Puniceicoccaceae bacterium
AGAGTGTCTTTGTGGCGCGTCGCTTTCCCTGCCTCCCATTTGTCGAGGAGATATGGTTGTATGAAGCCAGCTCGAAGCATCGGCACTTCGTCTTGATGGCTTTGGGGTGATAGTAAAATGGGAGATAGCATCACAACCAGAAAGCCCAATCCGACATAGAAGTCGGGGCACATATTTGCCGCAATGCCTGTTCTGTCTGTCTTCCGACGGCGAACGAGAAGGTGGTGAAGGTATGAAGCGATGCAAATATTGAAGAACACGAGAAAGAAAGAGATCGCCCAACCGCCTGTCCATTCGGATATCTGCAAAACGGCGGGACGCTGCCATTGACTTACGGAAAGAGGGCACCAGGGGAAGCCCAAGGCAAATTGACTGCGAGCCCATTCAGTCACAGTCCATACGGATGCTAGAGAAAGCATGATCAATAACCGGGTTCCAAATCCAGCCTCGAGAGCACGGGGGATGAGCCACCGTGCAACCAAAAACCAAATCACCAGATATCCGGAAAGGAGAAGCGACCCCAAGCACAATCCGGGGAAAGTGATGTGCCGCAACCACCAGAGGAGGGTGAGGTAATAAAGCCACCCAAAAAAGAGAAAAGAAAGAAAGACACTCTTGTAACTAGGGCGAGAAGAAAGCCAACATAGGGCGGGGATTAGAAAAAAATAGGCAGTCTCGGGAGTTTGGCTTGGAGGGAAAGCGCATAGCAGCAAGCCAAAGGTCATGGAGCACGCAGTGACAGGTGCCCAAAGGATGCGCATGGAGAGTTCGCCGGGCAGAATGGGTATGCGCCGCTTCATTATCTAGATCTGAATGATGGAAATATTTCCCTCAAGGCGATATCCGATGGATTCGTAAACTTGATTGGTCAATTCAATGAACATAGCTCAACTAGAAGGAGATTTCTGAACTGCAAGTAGTATTCGCTAATGAAAAGGGAGATGCGAGCGTTCCCGCAGGTGGAACTTGATCATGAAATGCGGTGACGCCCCTACCCTCTTCACGCATGAATTCAGAGCATATTGAGAACAATTCATCCTTAGTTCGACACCTTCGCATTTGATGCAGGAAACTGCCTTCTGCATCGACACCCAATCCTACGAAATTCAGGAATTTCTTCATTCGGGCCACTTGCTTTGCCTCGGGGACATTTGAGCTTGAGAACTCTTCATAAAGTTCCGCCACGTAAACGTACACGTCTTCGAGCATAGGTTGAAACACTTTTTCATTGGCTTGCATTTGTCGGATTTGCCTGAAAATCCAAGGATTTCTAATGGCCGCCCGACCGATCATCGCACCGTGCGCACCTGATTTGATGACTTCTTCATGAGCAACTTTGGCGGAAGAAATGTTCCCGTTCAGCAGGACGGGGCAAGGCAACCTGTCGACCGCATGCCTTGCATGTACGTAACTGGGTTCGCTGCGATAACCTCCACGAACGGTACGCACGTGCAAGCTGAGAAGATCTACATTATGCTTTGCGAGCAACCCTAGCAGCGTATCGAAGTGTCGATCATCATCAAACCCGATTCTCATTTTAACCGTAAACAGGGACGGACTCTCCTCTCGAAGGATTCCCAGGATGCCATCTACCGCTTTCGGATCTCGTAGCAGACCCCCGCCTACGTTTTTTTTGTAAACCCGCGGAGCGGGACAACCCATGTTGAGATCGATGCCGGCGATTGGGTATTCACTCAGGTCGCGAACTGTGCGGCGAAGATCGACGAGGTTTTCTCCGATGAGCTGCGCAAACACTGGTCGTCCGTCCGGATTCTCGGTGATGGATCGCAGGATTCGAGGGTCCAGTCGAGAACTGCCGTGAACCCGAAAGTACTCGGTGAAATAATAATCTGGCGAACCACGCCTGGCAACAACCCGCATGTAAGGCAAGTTGGTCACGTCTTGCATGGGTGCCAATGCAGTTGGCCATTGACCGCGGACAACAGTTTCGGGCAGGGACGATGCCCTGTTCGTCGAGTTGATCGTCTCTTGCATTGCCACCTTTTGGCTCGTTGACGCCAAAGGTGAGCGTTATTCTTGTTTTTTTAGGATGCGATCGAGAATTTCAGCCATATCCTCTACATTGTCGAGCACTCGTCGAGTCACGTGGATGGGCTTGCCCATTTGCAGAGACAATACGATGGAGTCGCTCGGGCGGGCATCGAGTTCTATGATTTTCTTTCCGAGTTCGTTCTCCATTCTCAAGATGATGCGAGCATAGAAAGTCCCCTCGTCCACATCGTTGATGACCACTCGCTCGATTGAGGTCTCCAAACCCTTGAGTATCAACCCAATAAGGTCGTGAGTAAGAGGCCTCTCTTTTTTGACCTGATTCAAGGTCATGTTTATCGCGTTTCCAATTGCGGGGTCTACGTAGATTACGAAGGTTTTTTCCTCGCAACCCAAGAACACTGCGCAACCATTGGATGTGGGCATTACGCCCTTTACATTGACTTCCGTTAAATCGTCCTGCATGGGTCAAAACATCTCTCAAAATGCTCCGAATCGCAAGATTTATTGCTTTCACAAACTAAATGACTTCTCTCGAAAACATCAGTTCCAATAATCGCAACCTGTACTTGGTTGGTTTCATGGGTACGGGAAAAAGCGCTGTAGGGCGACGCGTAGCGGACAAACTGGGTTTTCACTTCATAGACGTCGACCAAGCGATCGAGCAAGATGAGGGTCTTGCGATTACTCAACTCTTTGCTGAACGAGGGGAAGAGGCTTTTCGGTTAATGGAAAGGAATTTCATCGAAAACGGGCATCCTGATTCAAACTGCGTAGTCTCTTGCGGAGGCGGACTATCAATACCGGAAGGCATGCCTGAATTGCTCAAGGGGAAGGGGGTGGTGGTTTGCCTTTGGGCTACTCCTGAGGTCATCTACGAGAGGACCAAGGGGCATTCGAAAAGACCCCTTTTGAACGTGGAGGACCCGCTGTCGAGCATTCGTGAACTGCTGAAGGAACGAGAACCGCGTTATCGAGCAACGGGGAATCTTGTGTCTACGGTGGATCGAGGTCTTGCCGCAGTTACCGAAGCAGTGCTTCGCGTTTACCGGTCGCAAAGTTGAGAATCCGGATTCTATTCAACTATTTAGCGAGACTGCAGACGGAAATCCTGTAACTCGTTTGAACGGCAAATATCTACCAGTCGGGTGACTTTTTTAAGCGGCACGTCTTCGTCTGCAACTATTAGCACTTTTGGCTTTTGAGCTAATTGGGACGCGGTGCGGAGTGCGACTTTCAACTTTTGCTCGGATAGTTCGGAGTCATTAAGGTAGTATTTGCCCTCGCGATTAATCGATATGACGATTTCGTTTTGCAACAAGTTAGAGCCGGCGGTTTCGATTTTCGGGAGACGAACGTTGATTGCCCTCAGGTTCTTGAATTGCATGGTGACGAGAAAGAAGACAATAAGCACCATCAGCACATCGACGAGCGGGACAATATCGATCCTGGGAGACTTTCGACCTCGAGAAGTTTGAGGTCTCCTCATGTCTTGTGTTGTGGGCTTCTCGTTTCGTAGAGTCGTTCAGCCAACCATTCCAACTTGGTTGCTCGGTTGTCAATGACTCGCGAAAGAAACGAATGACCAACCAGTGCGGGAATTGCTATCGCCAACCCAATAATAGTGGTCAGCAATGCCATGGCGATCCCCTCTGAGAACGCACTTGCGTCCGGAATGCCTGAATCCGCCGGCATGCCGGAAAAGACACGCACCAGTCCCGTTACTGTTCCCAGTAAGCCGATTAAAGGAGCAATGCCGACAATTATTTCGAGAAGAAAAACACCTCGTTCCATCCCACTGATCTCCAAGCGGGCATAGGCTCGAAGAACATCGAGTGACGATTGTTCTTTCGCTGCAACACCCGCTAACCGCTCGGCAGCGGAACGATCATTCGTCTCCACATCGGTTATTCGACCTGAGTTCAGAGAATTCTCGACATGCTTCGGGATGGTGCGAGTGCGACGCAAGGCAAACCACCGTTCGACAAAAATGAATACCCCGATCGTTAGGCAAATGCCCAAAGGATAGAGAAACCAGCCTGCTTGTCGTACGTCAATTGGAGGTCGGATACTTCGAAAGATTTCCAGATGGTCTGGATCGGGTCTTCTCTCGCAACCTAGAATCAAATTCAAGTTTTCAAAACTATATCCAGTGGAATTGCCTTCTTGTACTGCACTGGATTGTTCCTCTCTAAATCGACGAAGAGATTCTGGAGACGAGAGATTGTATTGGGTAAGGGTGTAGTCAAAACCCTCAACTTTCAGGTTTAATTCACTTTCGCCCCTAGTTTCGTAAGAGGGAGACCCGGTGGCCACAATTTGAGATTCAAAGCCATTTTCGCGGAGAGCATCGGCAAAATCGGAGGCTTGGAGAGCGGGACTTGGAGTGTCGGTGCAACCAAAAAGCAATGTCAGCACCAAAATACTTGCCCAACGAGAGAAAGGCAATAAGCCAAAAGAAGTGCATTTAGGGGTCATTTCTGCCCAGGTGGAAGGGTTAAGGGTTCTGGTGATGGAATTCGACTAGGCGTAAGGCAGTCCCCTTGCAGTTTCTTCAATTCCATTTGTGGCAGTCAACAACTCCTCCAGAGGATCCCAGGTTCCGTTTAACAAGCTTTCGCGAGCACCGGGGTTGATTTCGCATGGAATGCATTCTGTTCCGTATCGGACTTGTAGGTTTTCCAGATCCACAACGACTCCCAAATCCGGATCGTTTTCAGTAGCTGAGGAAAGTTTCTCCAAGTTTTCTCTTGAGGCAGAGACACAGGGCATGCCGAGGTTGGTGGAATTGCCAAAGAATATTTCGGCGAAATTGCCTGCAATAATGGCTCTGAAACCTGCGCGATATAGGGATTGAGGAGCGTGCTCGCGCGAACTACCACAGCCAAAGTTAGCTCCCGAAACCATTATCGATGCATCGCGGAAGCATGGGAGGTTGAGGTTGTGGAGCTTTTCGGAACCATCTGCATTGAATCTGGTGTCGTAAAATAGGTATTCGCCTAGCCCATCGAAAGTCAGGCACTTCATGAAGCGGGCCGGGATTATGCGGTCGGTGTCGATATCATCGCCCGGAACCGGAATAGCACGACCTGTAACTTGTGATATTTTTGGTAAAGTCATGAGTCTTGAGGTTGGGCGTTATCCAAATACAGTTCGGGCGTCGCTCACTTCCCCTGTGACAGCAGCTGCGGCCACCATTACCGGACTCATGAGCATGGTTCTTCCTGTGGGACTGCCTTGACGACCCTTGAAGTTGCGGTTGCTGGAACTGGCGCAAAGCTGATCGCCCACTAGTTTGTCGGGGTTCATGGCTAAGCACATAGAGCAACCTGCCGCCCGCCACTCGAAGCCGGCGTCTATGAAGACCTTGTCCAACCCCTTTTCCATAGCCAACTTGCTGACGATTTGAGAACCAGGTACTACGATGGCCTTCAAGCCATCCCTAACCTTGTGCCCGGGCAAACGCGCAGCGACCTCCTCTAGATCGGAAAGGCGACCGTTGGTGCATGAACCAATAAAGGCCACGTCGACCTTTGTTCCTTGAATCGGTGAACCGGCTCTGAGCTGCATGTGATCGAGGGCTTCAATGACACCTGCTCTGTCGTTTTGAGCTACTTGATCGGGGTTGGGGATGTTTTCGCCGATGGCAACAGCTTGTCCGGGATTGATGCCCCAAGTGACGGTGGGAGCGACTTCACTCCCTTCGATCGTTACGATATCGTCGTAGAAGCAGCCTTTATCGGAAGAATAGCTCGACCAAGTAGAAACTTGTTTTTCCCATTCTTCGTTACTTGGAGAATACGGGCGCCCCTTGAGGTATGCAAAAGTTTTGTGGTCCGGATTTACGTAACCCACTCTGGCGCCACCTTCAATTGACATGTTGCAGGCTGTCATCCGCTCCTCGATGGAGAAAGAGTCAAACACGTCCCCTCCGTATTCATAAGCGAAACCCGTGCCGCCGTTAACGCCGAGCAAGCGTATTATGTGAAGAATGACGTCCTTGGCGTAAATGCCTGTTCCCAAGTCGCCGTTTACGTTGATCCGTCGAACCTTGAGCTTGCTCATCGCCATCGTTTGAGTCGCCAGCAGATCCCTGACTTGGCTCGTCCCAACCCCGAAGGCAATGGCACCAAAGGCGCCATGCGTCGAAGTGTGCGAGTCCCCACAGGCAATTGTCATTCCCGGTTGGGTCAGACCTTGCTCCGGTCCAACTACGTGAACGATGCCTTGCTTGCCAGAGTCGACGTCGAAGAAAGTTACTCCCGATTCAGCGCAGTTTTTGCGGAGTTCCTTGATCATGGCATCGGCGAGAATGTCTGAGTAGGGTTCGCTCGCTTCATCCGTAGGCACTATGTGATCCACGGTTGCAAAGGTGCGCTCGGGATACCTTATGGGCAAACTCTTCTCTCTCAGCATGCCAAATGCCTGAGGGCTGGTCACTTCATGAATGAGATGTCGACCAATGAACAACTGAGTCTGCCCGTTGGCGAGCTCACCAACGGAATGAAGATCCCAAACTTTCTCAAAAAGGTTTTTCGAATTCATCGTAAA
>CAZXKR010000078.1:0-6547 GCA_964641305.1 uncultured Puniceicoccaceae bacterium
AACTTGCTATGCGATCGGGTGTTGATCCTGAGTCCCTTCTGGGAACAGGACCTGGGGGACGGGTTATCGAACGGGACGTGCAAGCAGCATTGGCCGGAGCGCCTCGACTAAGCGCATCCGCTTCGGCACTTGCCCGCAAAGGTGGATTGGAACCACCCGTCCGTGGAGGAGGTTTGTCGGGTATGGCCTTGGCATCCGACATGCGAGAACCGGGATCGATTGATGGAGCCGAGGTCGTCCCCGTGAAGGGTATTCGGAAGGTCATTGCCGACCGTATGATGCAGTCTCTAGGAAATACTGCCCAGCTCACTTTGCATGCCGCCTTTGACGTAACCGCCGCCCAAGCTTTTCGCAAGGCTCGCAAGGAATCGGGAGAACCGAAGGTTTCTCTCAACGACGTAATTTCTCATGCTTTGATCCACACTCTTTTGCGCCATCCCGATCTTAACGCCCATTTCCTTGGTAATCGCATAGCTCGTTTCGAGAAAGTGAGTTTAGGTATCGCGGTGGACACCTCTCGTGGCCTTATGGTTCCTGTCTTGGGTGATGCATGTTGCCTGTCTCTTGATGAGTTGTCCTCAGGTATCCGAGGCTTGGCCGAGGAATGCCGAGAAGGCACCATTCAGCCCGATCAATTGACGGGCGGAACCTTCACCTTGACCAACCTAGGCATGTTGGGAGTGGAGCACTTTACGCCCGTTTTAAATGTTCCCGAGGTGGCTATCCTCGGCGTGGGTGGCATTTCCATCCGACCAGTTCGAGGAGAAAATGGAGAAGTGAATTTTGTCGACAGCATTGCCCTCAGTTTGACCATGGATCACCAAGCCATAGACGGTGCTCCTGCGGCTCGCTTCCTGAAGGACTTGGTCGAGACTTTGGAAAATTATTCCGGCGATCCCGCCGCAAACGAAAAAGGAGAATCATCTAAGTGAAGTACGATTTGGCTATCATTGGTGCCGGCCCAGCCGGTTACGTTGCCGCAAAAAAAGCCGCCGGGAATGGACTGAAGGTCCTTTTGGTGGAAGGAAAGAAGCTCGGTGGAGTTTGTCTAAACGAAGGTTGCGTGCCATCCAAGACCCTTTTGCAGGCGGCGAAAACCTATCACCATACCTTGCATGGGGAAACTTTCGGCGTGGAAGCGGATGAGGTTCGTTTCAATTTGGGCAAAGCCCATGCCCACAAGAATCAGGTCATGGACCGGATGCGTGATGGCATCGCGGGTCTCATGAAGAAGTACAAGGTGGAAGTTGCTTTCGGACGAGCCACCCTGTCAGCCGGACCTGCGGTTACGGTGGATGGAGAAACTCACGAAGCCGACAACGTCTTGATCTGCACAGGGTCTTCTCCCGCTAAACCTCCTATTCCCGGCATTGATGCAGATCACGTGGTCGATTCCTCGGGTATCCTAGAATTGCCTGAATTGCCTGAGCGATTGGTGATTGTCGGCGGTGGCGTGATTGGCTGTGAATTTGCATGTGTGTTCGGCTCGGTTGGTGTACCCGTGACTGTTATAGAAGCTCTTCCTGAGATTTGTCCCGGGGTGGACTCCGAAGTGGCTGCCGTCCTCCGTAAGGAACTGGAAAAGAAAAACATTACTTTTCAACTGAATGCCAAGGTTGACGAGATCGGTGAAAAAGAGGTCAAATTTACGCTCGACGGAGAAACTCAGTCCGTCCCCGGTGACGTTGTTCTGGTTGCCACAGGTCGTAAGCCCAACGTATCCGGACTTGGCCTTGAGGATTTGCGAGTCGACGTCGACGAGCGAGGTGGAATTCGAGTAAATGATCGTGGCGCCACAAATGTTCCGGGTATTTGGGCTGCCGGTGACGTTACGGGACGAGCTTGGTTAGCCCATGCCGCGAGTCGTATGGCTGAGGTGGTCGTGCACAACCTTACGGGGCGAGAGGATCGTATGAGGTACGACGCCATTCCGGCTGTCATCTATACCAATCCTGAAGTCGCCGTGGTCGGACTGACCAAGGAGCAGGCGGAGGAACGCGGACTTAAAGTGACTACGGGAAAAATCCCGATGGGCATCAACGCCCGTTACCTGGCGGAGCATCCTGGCGAATCGGGTTTATGCAAGGTCGTGGTGGAGGAGGGTACGCGTCGTCTTCTTGGTGTTCATATGATAGGCGGTGCTTGTTCCGAAATGATTTTCGGTGCTGCCGTAATGCTCGAAACGGAGCTTCGCGAGAAAGAGATCGAAGAGATCGTGTTCCCGCATCCGACCGCCTCCGAAATCATCAAGGACGTGTTTATGGCAGTCCGATAATGCCTGTTACCCCTCTATTTTTTTCATCTTACGTTTATTTTACTGAAACCATTTGAATTATGCCTAAGTCGCAAATCGTCGAACCGCAAAAAGAACGCAAGTCAGGTAAATTGACCTGTCCTGATATTCCTCTTAACCAATATTCCGGAACCGTTGAGGATGAGCTGGAACGCTATGGGCCCGAAGCTCTCGTTGGTATTTATGAAGACATGTTTCTCATTCGCGAGTTCGAGAACATGCTTCAGGAGATCAAGACGCAGGGAATCTATCAGGGAATCGAATACGATCACAAGGGCCCCGCGCACTTGTCCATCGGGCAAGAAGCCGCAGCCGTCGGTCAGGCTTTTCTGCTGAGTCCGGACGACCATGTTTTCGGTTCGCACCGTTCGCATGGCGAGATTCTTGCCAAGGGAGCATCAGCTATTCGTAAAATCGACGATGCCGAATTGCAGGCAGTGATGGAAGACTTTCTCGGTGGTGACTGCCTAAGGGTCGTGGAAAAGGAAACCTCGGGAGGCAGCGTAAAGGATTTGGCCCGGGATTTTCTTCTCTATGGAGCCTTGGCGGAAATCTTTGCTCGAGCTTCCGGGTTTAATCGTGGCCTTGGTGGTTCCATGCATGCGTTCTTTACTCCTTTCGGGGTTTTTCCGAACAATGCGATCGTGGGCGGGTCGGCCGACATCGCGACTGGTTCCGCCTTGTTCAAGAAAGTCAATCGCAAGAACGGTCTAGTTATTGCCAATATCGGTGACGCCTCCATGGGTTGTGGACCAACTTGGGAAGCCATGAATTTTGCCGGGATGAGGCAGTTTCATGAGCTTTGGGATGAATCTTTGCGCGGAGGATTGCCAATTATCTTCAATTTCATGAACAATTTTTATGGCATGGGTGGCCAGACTGCCGGGGAGACCATGGCTTTCGATATGCTTTCCCGAGTGGGTGCAGGTGTGAACCCGGATGCCATGCATTCCGAGCGCGTGGATGGTTATAACCCGCTTGCGGTTGTAGATGCAATCAAGCGTAAGCGAGAGGTGTTGGAGCAGGGTGACGGCCCAGTACTCCTTGAAACCATTACCTATCGATTTTCCGGACACTCTCCCTCGGATGCGTCTTCTTACCGAATGAAGGAGGAGATCGAGTCGTGGCAATCGGTTGATCCACTGGACAGTTTTGCCGCCGAGTTGAAAAGGGTTGGTGTACTTGACGACGCGGCTCGTGATGCCTTGATCGAGAAAACGAGAACGGCCATGGGGAAGGCCTGTCGACTTGCTACGGATCTTGAGGTGTCTCCACGTATTCCATCTGAGAAAATCGGAGATCTCATGTTTTCCAATCGTCGTTGCGAGAGCTATGACGAATCGAGAGAGCCTGAACTTTTGCTTCCTCATGACGAAAACCCGCGCGTCCAAGCCCTCGCCAAAAAATCTCGGGCTGGGGTCGTCGATGGTAAACCCGTCTCGAAAAACAAGGTCTTTCAATATCGCGACGCCATTTTTGAAGCCGCGCTTCATAGGTTTGAAAATGACGCTACCTTAGTTGCTTATGGTGAAGAGAATCGAGACTGGGGTGGAGCTTTTGCTTGTTACCGGGGTCTTACCGAGTCCTTGCCCTATCACCGCCTTTTCAACTCTCCTATTTCCGAAGCCGCGATCGTGGGAACTGCAGTCGGCTACGCCCTAGAAGGTGGTCGAGCCTTGGTCGAATTGATGTATTGCGACTTCATGGGTCGAGCTGGCGACGAGATTTTCAACCAGCTTGCCAAATGGCAGAGCATGAGCGCCGGCATTCTCGAGATGCCCGTGGTCTTGCGGGTTTCGGTCGGATCCAAGTACGGTGCTCAGCATTCGCAGGACTGGTGCGCCATCGTAAGCCATATTCCCGGTCTTAAAGTAGTTTTTCCCTCCACCCCCTATGACGCCAAGGGGCTTTTGAATACGGCCTTGGCGGGAAGCGATCCGGTTGTTTTCTTCGAGAGTCAGCGCCTCTACGATATTGGCGAACTCTTCGAGCCCGAGGTGCCTGCCGATTACTACGAGATACCCATGGGGCCTCCCGCGAAACGTCGTTCGGGCACTGATCTTACGATGATCACTGTTGGCGCAACCCTCTATCGAGCTCTAGAAGCCGCCGACCAATTGCAGGAACGTCACGGCATGAGTTGCGATGTCTTTGATTGTCGCTCAATTAACCCACTCGATTACGAACCATTGGTGGAATCGGTTAAGAAGACTGGCAGGGTAGTTCTTTCTTCCGACGCCTGTGAGCGAGGTTCAATCATGCAGGACATTGCCAACAACTTGAGCCAGCTCGCCTTCGATTACTTGGACGCCCCACCCGTGGTAGTCGGGTCCCGAAACTGGATTACTCCCGGAGCCGAGGTGGAGGAAGATTTCTTCCCCCAACCAAACTGGATTCTCGATGCGATCCATGAACGCATTGTCCCTCTGGACGGTCACCAACTCACCACCAACCCCACCAACGGGGAATTGGTTCGTCGCAACCGGGATGGGGTGTAACCATCCCAATGTCATTCGGTATATACCTAATCTTTTTTTAAATGCCATCCAGACAAGAACGAGCCGCCGATCTCCTTGAAAACGCCCGATTGGAGCATCAGGGAATTTTCCTTACCGGTCCCAACGAGATACGCCTTCTTTCCGATGAGCTTCCCGAATCCGCCTTCGACGGCAACGGCTTTGTCCTCGCCGGTTTTGGTAATTGTCGTTGCGCTTCCGACGCCAAGGCTATCCGCCAGTTCGACGCACATGCCCGTGTTCCGAACGGTGTGGGTCAAATAGCTCTTGGACATGAGACCTTGCAGCTCGTCCTCCAAGCTCCCGATGAATCAGGTTTTGCTCCCGGTGATCTCGTTGTCGTAACTCCCGGCCATTCGAGTGAACCGATCGATCCGGCAACTTTTTCCCAGTCCGCTGACGGTGTTCTCGCCGCACTTGGTTACTCCTACCGCCACCTCGGCGGTCTGCGTGCCTTCAACTCTGTTCCAGGTTCCGCTCCCGCCTTTTTGAAGCAACAAGGTTTCGGGAATCTCTTTAACAAGGTCGGGCATCACCCGGACGTTAGCCTTGTTTCACTTGCCCATGCCGAGCCTTTCGCTTGCAACTACGGCACCAATAAGCACGTGTTCACCCTTGGGTCGGACGGTGAGTTTCACTATGGAGTGCCCCCACGAGCCATAGTAGCCTATCTGTCCGGTACTGCCCGCATGGCGATGATAAACCTCACCATCGTGGCTGCCGTTCCCGATGACGAACTTCCATCTGTCGTCTATATTACAGGTTCTCCCGGAAAGCTTGCCGATATGGAGGAGTACGCCCTCATTCGTGACCTCCGTCGTCGCGGTAGTCGCGTCGTCTTGATTGATCGGAGCGATCCCGAAATCATTTCCAAGCTTACCGAATTTGGTAAATCCGAGGTGATTTGGACGAATTACGCTTCCCAAGCGACCTATGATCAAGCTTGTGAAATCATTGCCGACGGGGGCAATCTCAATAGTTATGCAGGAGCCGCCGACCCGGACCTCCTACTGCCTATGAGCGTTGCCCCTGCTCCCGATTTTCCTTCCATCGCCGAGGAGGCCACTGCCCAAATCGAGGCGATGCATCACAACCTTGGTCCTAACGACCCTTGTCGGCATCGAGGTCTCGCCAAGGAGCCTCGCGTCGCCCTTCTTGGCTTCGATGGGCAACCCGAACGTTTAGACGCTTATCTGAAAGCCCTACCGGCAGGTACGGAGGTCCATGTCCCGGGAGACGATTTATCCGACCGCGACTTACGTTCATTGACAGAATCTTCGCTCTTCACCGATGTTTTCATTGCATCAACCGGCGAAGTGGCGGTCGCCCTTTACCGTGAATTCGAAGGTCGTCTCGCTCGATCGGCAGCAGTCAATTTCGTTGATGGCGATCTGGTTGTCCCCATCGGGTCTCGGCATGCCCATTATGTTTCCCGTCACCAAATTTGCGGCCCTAACGTACCTTGGCACATGACAAACACTTCGGAACCTCATTCCGACGATATGGTTCAGCAGGCTCAGAATCCGGTGGACTTCGACTGGATGGTCAAGGGTGTGTGCGGTCTTCGTCATGTTCCCGTAATGATGGAGGAAGTAGAGAGCGAGCAACCATTCGGCTCATTCTTTGCCTTTACCGAGTTGCCCGATATTCCCTATGTCGAGGTTTCCGCCGCTGCTTTCGATGCCGCGTCAGAGAATGCCGAAAAACCTGTGCGAACTGCACTCAAACTAGGCGCTGA
>CAZXKR010000079.1:0-6526 GCA_964641305.1 uncultured Puniceicoccaceae bacterium
CCGGCGATATTCGCGATGAGGGAAGGTATCATGAAAGGCGATACTCGCCGCGGCCCTTTCTCAAAGAGTACTCCAAGCTGACTCTCGATAGTCTCCATCCCGCCAATGCCGGAGCCAACCAGCACACCGGTACGCTCGGGTTCCAAGTCATCCTTGGAAAGACCGGCATCGGCCATGGCCCGATGGGAGGCACCTACGGCGAGGTGAACGTAACGATCGTTTCGGCGGACCTCCTTGGGATCCATCTCGGACGCGGGATCGAAATCCTTGACCTCGGAAGCGACCTTGCTCGCAATATCGGTCGAATCGAAACGAGTTACGGGACCGATGCCGGAACGACCGGCTACGAGAGAATCCCAGAAAGAGTTTACGTCACTGCCAATGGAGGCAAGAACACCAAGACCAGTGACGACTATGCGCGTATCGGATTCAGCAGGAGACATGGAACAGCGGATATTCTAGAGAAAAATCCGCGAGAGGTTCAAAAGAAATCAGCCTGCCGCTTGCGAATCGATATACGCGACTACGGACCCAACGGTCTGAAGCTTCTCAGCTTCTTCCTCGGGAATGTCTTTACCAAATTCCTCTTCCAAGGCCATCACCAGTTCGACTTGATCGAGGGAATCTGCACCAAGATCGTCTATGAAACTGGCCTCAGGTGTGATTTGCTCGTCGGTGACGTTGAGCTGTTCGCGGATGATTTTCTTTACTCGGTCTGCGTTGCTATCTGACATAATGTAAATTTCAAAAGTTAAAAAGAAAGGTTTCTCTTCTTCACATGACCATGCCGCCGTCAACCGTAAAAACCTGACCCGTGACGTAACCGGCCTTCTCTGAACAGATAAAAGCGACCATTTCGGCAATGTCGTCGACGGTTCCGAAACGCTTGAGCGGAATGGTGGAAATCGCTGCTTCCATTATTCTTTCGTCCAAGCCCGAAGTCATGTCGGTCTCGATAAAGCCTGGGGCGACCGCATTCACGGTAACGGATCGGGCGGCGAATTCTCGGGCCAAACTTTTGGTGAAGCCTATGATTCCAGCCTTGGCCGCGGAATAGTTTGCTTGGCCGGCGTTCCCCGTCAACCCGACCACCGACGACACGTTCACGATGCGACCCCACCTTTTGCGGGTCATGGGTCTTCCGAGGGCCTTTGTCCAGTGGAAGCAACTCGAAAGGTTGGTGGCGATGACGTCGTCCCAATCCTCTTCTCCCATTCGAAAAAGGAGGTTGTCGCGAGTGATGCCCGCATTGTTGACCAGCACGTCTACGCGTTGACGCTCCTCAATAATTTTTTCGCAAGCTTCGCGAACGGCGTTGCCATCGGAAACATCCACTGCCAACGACTGGGCGAGTCCGCCACTTTCAGTAATGGCCTGAGCGGCGGCTCCACATGAATCCGGAGACTTGCTCACGCAAATGACTTCCATGCCATCGCGAGCAAGCGCCGTTGCGATTGCGCGACCGATACCGCGACCGGCACCGGTCACAAGAGCAAGCTTGGGTGAGTTTTCTTCTGTCATATATGTAATTTTCGTAGTATTCGACTGATGAAATAAAACTAGTTAAAATTGTTGAGGTTTGACTTTTGAGGAAATCAAGGGCGGTTAGCAACCCGCGAATATAAATGAATAAAGATTCAAATATAAATAATGGAGGACGCAAGCCGGAGACCACAAAGGCGGACAATCCCCGTTTGCAGAAATTCATCGCCGAGGCGGGCTTGTGTTCAAGACGGAAGGCCGAGGAGTGGATCGCCGAAGGCCAAGTAACCGTCAATGGGAAGGTTGCCCAGCTAGGAATGCGAGTGAACCCAAGCGATGACAACGTTCGGGTGAATGGCAGACAGGTGCGAGCGCGGATTTCAGAAAAAGTTTCCTTGATCATGCACAAGCCGCGCGGATTCGCATGTACGAATGACGACCCGTATGCCGAACGCATAGTCTTCGATTTGTTGCCCAAGCAATATGCAAAACACCGGCTTTTCTGCGCGGGCAGGCTGGACAAGGACAGTGAGGGTCTATTGGTCATCACCGACGACGGGGATCTCGCCCATCGCCTCACCCACCCTTCGTCCGAGGTGACAAAGGTCTACACGCTGAAACTTTCTCGACCTCTGGAACCTGATCACGTTCCACTTTTGGAAAAAGGTAGAAAAGTGGAGGGAGAATTTCTGCGAATTGACAAAGTGCTTCCAGCAAAATCGAACAAGAGGCTTCCCAAGAGGGTCGAAGTAGAGATGGGACATGGAAAAAAGCGGGAGATTCGCAGGCTGTTTGCCACTTTTGGTTACACCGTGGAACGCTTGCAGCGAGTGAATATTGGCCGATTTTCCATTAGAAACCTATCGCTGGGACAGGTGCGCGAACTGACTCAGGCAGAAATTGATTTGCTCTTCGCCTAAGAACCCATTAACGATGATTAACCATGGCTAAATTGACGAATTTTCTCAAACGATCTTCAATTCTCTTCGCCGCTATCTCCTTGCCGGCTTTAAGCTACCTCTCCGCACAAGCCTTGCACCCCGCGCAACTCGACGCAGGCGAAAGCAGTCCTGTCGTTAGTAGCTTGCGACGAGGCAATCCACTCTTCCAATCCAGCCCGCCTCCACCGCCAAGTTCCTTGGCCGCGGCGTTTCAAAGCCCTCTCCCGGGGAAGCAACCTTCGCCACCCAACGAGGTGGAACCCGTGGTGCTGGGTCGCGACCGGTGGAACGATGGCGCCGTTGCCGAAGCTAGCCCGCCCGTGACCACAACGAAGGACACCGCACCTGCATCGACAGAAATCAGGGAATTGCCTCCGATTGAAACCGACCAGCAGAAACCGGGTGATATCCGTATGCCCTTAAAGACTCCTTTCCCTCCTCCTGCGGTCAGCTTGCATCGCAACTTCGAAGGTAAACTGGTGCTGAACCCCAGAAAACTTGGTTTCGAAAGAGATTTTCCATACCAGCTTCTGAATTCCGACGGCAAGCGCCTCGCATACGTCGACGTTGATGGAATGCGAGCCGTGGATCCACTCGATTTCCGGGATCGGCGTGTTACCATTTTAGGAAAACTGGAACCAGTGGAGGAAGGCTCGAAAAACCTTATTATTCGAGCTCGACTGATGCGCGGTCGGGATTAAGTTTCCATCGCGATCAAAAGTTCCCTGCCTTTTCGGTAGGCTATGCCTCGCTACTCGGCGAAAAACAGAACTTCCCACAATTTCCAGAACATGGAACTCATAGACGGCAATGACATAGCTCGACAAGTCATCGAAGAGCTAACCGATGAGGTCGCCTCCCTCGATGGTCCTACCCCGTGCGTGACTTTCGTAAGAGTGGGCGAAGACCCTGCCTCCGTCTCATACGTCAATAAGAAGCAGAAAACGGCCGCCGAGATTGGAGTGGAAAGCCGTCTCCAATTATTTCCTGAAAGCATTTCGCAAGAGGAGCTGATCGTTGAGATCGACCGGTTGAACGCCGATGCCTCCAATCATGGGATTCTAGTACAAGCTCCCCTGCCCCGGCACATTGACGAGACCGCCATATTCAATCAAGTGGACGCAGCGAAAGACGTGGATGGCTTCAACGCCACCAACGTCGGTCGCATGTGCCAAGAGGAGGAAGATGCCTTCGTCGCGTGCACTCCCGCCGGCATTCTCGAACTGATAAAGCGTTCGGGCGTGGAAACGGAGGGGAAGCGGGCAGTAGTGCTCGGTCGCAGCCTGATCGTGGGCAAGCCGGCCGGTCTGCTTTTGCTGCGCAAGGGTATGCCGGGCAACGCCACCGTCACCATTTGCCATTCCCGCACTCCTGATATTGCATCGATCGCCCGTGAAGCCGACATCCTTGTGGCTGCCATCGGCAAGCCCGAGTTCGTAACTGCAGACATGGTCAAACCCGGGGCCGCCGTAATCGACGTTGGAATTAATCGCGTCGAGGACTCGTCCAAGAAAAGAGGTTACCGCCTAGTGGGCGACGTCGCCTTTGACGAAGTGGCTCCACTCGTCTCGAAAATCACGCCTGTTCCCGGCGGCGTCGGTCCCATGACCGTGGCCATGCTCATGAGCAACACGGTGAAGGCATACCGTCTCGCCGAAAACCTTTGAGGCTAACCGAAAGCGGAATTCAACGGGAAAGCAAAGAGCTTTGACTTTCATGATGTCGCCAGTAACAAAAAAATGAGGCTATCCGACCACGAATCCGGAGTCGATTCCAGCCAGTCAGACCATGTGCCTCCGAAATGGATTCGGCGAATGGTTGCCTTCGGAATGGATCTGGTGCTCTTCATCGTGATCCTTCAGCTCGTCGTAATGTTTTTACCGAAGCTTTACGGGGAAAGAGTGGAACAGGAGTTTCAAGACCTCATCTTTTCGGCCTCCCAACTAAACCCCGAAGATCACTTTGATACAGAAAAGATGGCCATGTTCATAAAAGAATCTGGCGTTTCCGAGGAAACCTTAAGCATGATTGGCTTCATCGTGGTGTGCGCTTTCATCCTTCCCGTATTCTATTGTTTCTTCGGGGAATTCTTCTTCCGTGGCAAATCTTTAGGGAAAGCCACCTTCGGCTTGCAGGCGGTATCCCGCCGCGACGGTTCTCCCCCACGCTTCCCGATTGCCTTGTCTCGATCGCTCATAAAGGGAATGGCCATACTATGCCTGCTCACGCCTTTCTTTCTTCCGGGTCTGCTTAATTTTCTCTTCGCTTTTTTTAATCGTGAGCGGAGATGCCTGCACGACTTCCTCACGGGTTCTCTAACCGTACAATCGCCTGCTCCGCACTCCCAACTCAAGACCACCGAAGAGTCTTGAACTCGAAAAGTCGCTCCTACAAATTACACAGCCATGAAACCTAGACTCGCATTCGTCGGCGCCGGCAAAATGGTGACGGCTATGGTGGAGGGATTACTCCGCAATGAAATCTTTTCGCCGGAACAAATGGTCTGCACTTCGGCACCGGACGGCACTGCCGAAAAGCTGTCCGAAGCCACGGGAATTGGAGTAGCGGAAAATCTTGAAAGCTTGCTCGCCTCAGGTCCGGAACGAGTGCTTCTTGGGTGCAAGCCTTATCAACTGACGGAATTGGATACTACCACTCTTGATGCCTGCGAAGGATCCCTCGTGCTTTCCATAATGGCCGGAAAAACCTTGGCGAGCCTACAAGAAAAGTTCTCCAAAGCCCGCAACGTCGTTCGCTCGATGCCAAACATTCCCGGCCAGATCGGGGCCGGAGTGACCGGTTACCTCTTCGCCTCCCCTCCCACTCCGGAAGACGAGGCGGACGTAAAACGCATACTGTCCGCACTGGGTTTTGCACTAAAGGTGGAGGAAGAGCGACATATCGATGGCATAACGGCAATCAGCGGAAGTGGTCCCGCATACGTGTTCGAATTCGCCTGCGCCCTCGAAGCCGCCGCCGAATCCCTAGGTTTCGACAAGGAGCGCGCACGGACCCTCGCCATCGAGACCGTGCTTGGAGCAGCCCGACTCATGGCTCGCAGTGAGCTGAATCCCGAAACCTTACGCAACAACGTCACCTCACCTAACGGGACTACCCAAGCGGCCCTGGAAAGTTTTGCGGCTGAAGATTATCGAGGCATGATAAAACGAGCGGCGCAAGCCGCCTACGACCGCTCCATAGAGCTTTCTCATGCATGACGTCGGTGAAGGGGTAACCCTCATAACGGGCGGGGCTGGCTTCATCGGAAGCGCAGTCGCATGGGCTCTCAACAATCGCAACCTCAGTAACCTTTGGCTTGCCGATTTCCTTGAAGGGAATCCGACCAAGCAGAGAAACCTCGACGCCCTGAGCTACCAACGATACTTGGATGCGGGTGAATTGCGTGAGCTCGTCCGCTCCGACTCCAAGGATCTGGGCGAAGTCAATACAGTCATTCACCTAGGCGCTTGTTCAAGCACTACGGAAACCGACGAGGACTACCTCCACGACAACAATTTTCTATACACCCTCGAACTTTGCGAATGGGCCTTGGCCAACGACGCTCGCTTCGTCTACGCCTCCTCCGCCGCCACCTATGGTGACGGTTCCGCAGGCATGGACGACAAGACCGAAGAGCTTGATAAATTCAAGCCACTCAACCTCTACGGTTGGTCCAAGCACAAGTTCGACCTCCATGCCCGCGACGAGGGATTCCTCTCCCGAATTGCGGGTCTCAAGTACTTCAACGTCTACGGACCGAACGAGGAACACAAGAGAGATATGCGCTCTGTGGTGAGCAAGGCTTTTGCTCAAATTCAAGAAAACGGAGGCATGAGCCTCTTCCGCAGCCACGTCCCCGAATATAGGGACGGTGAGCAGCAACGCGATTTCCTCTATGTTAAAGACGCAGTGCGGATGACGTTGCATCTGGCTGAAAACGACGAGTTCGGCGGACTCTACAATCTGGGTTGCGGGAAAGCCAGAACATGGCTCGACCTCGCCCACGCCATATTCGCCGCTCTCGACAAGGACCCGGACATAACCTTCGTCGACATGCCCGAATCCATTCGCGACAAATACCAGTACCACACCCAAGCGGACAT
>CAZXKR010000080.1:0-6434 GCA_964641305.1 uncultured Puniceicoccaceae bacterium
AGCTCATGAGGGAGTTGTTTGTAAACGGGATTGTTCAGTTGATCTTGATTCTGAGCTTCTTAACTTCGCCGGGGAAGGGGAAGGCATCCTTGTAGAGCCCGACGGTTCCACCTTCGTCTCGTCCCACTTGAAGGCCGTCGATCGGCATCTCCGAAACCAGTCCGGCAAGCTTCCCCTCGCCGATTACCTGTTTGCCATCGAAAAATTTGACTTCCCCATTTTTGTGTAACTGTACGAGGCCTTTTCTGTTTTTGCTCTCGAGAGGGCTCGTGGCCTTCACAACCGAAAATTTTCCGTTGCGACAAACCCCGAAGTGCAGGCGGTGGTCCTCTAGGTAGAGGACCCATCCGTGGGCATCCCCGCCTTGGGCTACCAGCACGCCGTCACCTTCCCCTTGGTATTGGGCTTCCACCTCGAAGGCCTTGTTCGCGATCATGGGGGCGTTCTCCATGTCGAGCAGATCCTTTTCCTTCAAATTAAAAGTCTTCTTCTTGCTTCCCTTCTTCTTGGCATTTCCGCCCCATGGCCAGGGCTTGGCCTTGGCCTCCACCGCCCAGGCTTCCCAGAGTCCGGCCATCTCCTCGGCCCGTTTGGAGTGCTTGTCGGTCAAGTCGTTCAATTCCGTTCGGTCCTGCTCCAGATCGTAAAGTTCCCAAGGCCCCTTGGATCCCTTGGCCACCAGCTTCCATTTTCCGATTCGGATGGCTCGATTCCCCTCGTGCTCCCAAAAAATCGGGTTCTTTCGCTCGATTTTCTTACCCGTGAAAGCGGCTGCGATCGAGACTCCCTGCAAAGGGACGATGGCCTGCTCCTTGACCTTCTCGGGGTAGGTCGCCTTGCCCAGGTCCGCGCAAGTAGCCATCAAGTCGATCAAGTGGGCGGGTTGAGAATCCATTTTCCCGTTGAGCTTCTCGTCGATCCCTTTGGGCCAATGGGCGACCAAGGGGGCGCTGATCCCGCCCTCGTGTACCCAGTGCTTGTATTGGCGGAAAGGAGTGTTGCTCGCGTTTGCCCAGGACAGACCGTAGCCATGGTAGGTGTCCGCCCCGCCCGTCATGACCTCGGTTCCCTGCTTGAGCACTATCCCCTCGCGGGTGCGCTTGGGAATCATGTCGATCTGCAAATCGGTCGCCTTCATCGGTTTCAACTGGTCCGGGTTCTTGTCCTTGTACTGGATGCCCTGGCGCCTGCCCATGCCCTCGGCGCAACCTCCGTTGTCGGCGAGGAAAAGGATCAAGGTGTCGTCGAGCATCTTTCTTTTCTCCAGTGCCCCGATGACCCGTCCGAGCCCTTGGTCGAGCCGGTCGACCATGGCGGCGTAAGTCTCCATCAAGCGGATCTCCCATTCCTTGTTCGGGGCGTCCTTCCAGGCGATCCCGTCCCTCGGGGACAATTTCCATTTCTTGTCGATCAGGCCCATTTCCAGTTGGCGCTTGTAGCGTGCTTCTCGCATCACTTCCCAGCCCTTGTCGTAACGGCCCTTGTACTTGGCCATGTCCTCGGGAAGCGCGTGCATCGGCCAGTGGGGCGCTGTGTGGGCGACGTATAGGAAGAACGGGCGGTTCCCCTTGTGCTCGGTGATGAAGCGGGCGGCATGGTCGTTGATCGCATCGGTGTAATAGAAAGTCTTGGGCTTATACTCTGGGTCGGCATAGGGGGAAATCAAGGTGTTGTCACGGGTCAGTGAATTCGGGTCGAAGAAACTGCCCGCCCCGTGGATGGTTCCGTAAAAACGGTCGAACCCGCGCTGCCTCGGCCAGTTGTGCTGGGAGGAACCCGCGTGAATCTTCGGGGTGACGTGCCACTTCCCGGAAATATAAGTTGAGTAGTCCGCCGTCTTCATCACCTCCGCGATGGTCCGGACGTTTTTCCCCAAGTCACCCCGGTAGCCGGGCAGGTTCCGATCGTTCATCATGTGCCCGATTCCCGCCTGGTGCGGATAGGTCCCTGTGAGCAGGCTTGCCCGGGTGGGGCAGCAACGGCCCGTGTTGTAAAACTGTGTGAACCGCAAGCCGTTCTTTGCCAGACGGTTTAGGTTGGGGGTCTCGATCTCGCTGCCGTAGCAGCCTATGTCCGACCAGCCCATGTCGTCCGCCATCACGATTATGACATTCGGTCGAGAAGCTGACCAGGCTAGAGGGGATGCAGTGAATGAGATGGCAATGGGTAAGATGATTCGAATCATGAGTTTCATTCTTATTTTAGGTTCGTGGCAATGGGCTTTTCGCTTGCCTGAATGGTTGAAATATTATTGGAATTATTCTTTGTTTCCAGTGGGGCGCGGTAGCCAAGTGGTAAGGCCGAGGACTGCAAATCCTTTATCGCGAGTTCGATTCTCGCCCGCGCCTCCAATTCTCCTTTTGAGGACTCTATTTTTGTTCGATCGCTTTTTGGATGGAAGCGATTACTTCCGGGGAGTCTGGTTTCTGGCCGGGTTTGAAACGCTTGATAGGTGTACCGTCTCGCCCAATCAGAAACTTTCCGAAGTTCCATTCGACGTTACCGGGGAAGGCTCCCTTGTCGCCAGTAAGTCGAGAGTAGAGTTCGTGCTGCTTTGGACCTTTCTTGACGACTACTTTGTCGAACATGGGGAAGGTGACGTCGAAGCGGGACTTGCAGAACTTCTTGATTTCTTCGTTCCCTCCGGGTTCTTGTCCGCCGAAGTCGTTGCAAGGAAAGCCGAGGACGGTGAAACCCTTGCCCTTGTATTCACGGTGAACGGCTTCCAACTGCTTGTATTGCTTGGTAAGCCCGCATTGTGAGGCTACGTTCACAACAAGCAGAACCTTTCCTTTATAGTCTCCGATGGAAGATTTCTCTCCATCGATGGTAGTGATCTTTACGTCGTGCAATCCGGCGGCTGGCTTGGAAACCTTCTTTGCCCCGGAAGCAAAACCACCGGCGAATATTAATGTTAGAGTAAGAATTAGGATTTTTTGCATGTTCGTATAATGGATTTAAGATTAAATAATGAACCCAAAGTCTTGAATTCCGCAAGAGGTAAGATTGAACGCAGGTAATTATCCGCATCCAAGGCTTTTCCATCGATTGAGCTGTTTTCGATTGCTGATCTACCGGATTCAAGTTTGTATTAGTTTCTCCTAAGCTTGGCGTTCGGCAGGCTGCCTTGTCCCATTTAACATATTCCGAGAGATTTCACTTTCGCACATGAGCTCATGAGCGAGAACCTACAAAAGGATAATCCTGTGGCGCCGGAAGGCGTGCATCGATTTGAGACCGAAGAGTCCGGCGTGGATCCTTCTCTTGTGTCTCGCCTTTCCGATGCCATCGAAAGCAAGACCGAAGACGACGTTCGGGCCTGCGTTTCCGATGTTCACCATGCCGACCTCGCCGACTTGATCGGCCTTTTGCCGCGATCTCAGCGACACCGTTTGCTGAGAATCCTTCGTGTGGATCTCGATCCCGACTTACTTTTGGAGTTGGACGATTCCATTCGGCTCGAGTTGGCCGACGTCTTGTCTCCCAAGGAAATGGCGGAGGCCATTACGGAAATGGAGTCCGACGAGGCCGTACAGGTGTTGGAGGATCTCGAGAAGGATGAACTATCCGACGTCTTGCGCGAGGTTTCTGCCGAGGATCGCGAGGAAATCGAACTGGGGCTCCACTACCCCGAGGACACCGCCGGTCGACGAATGCAGGTGGAAGTGGTCACGGTGGCTACCGATTGGTCGGTCGGTCAGACCATCGACTATCTTCGCACCGAGGCCGATTTGCCCGACGAGTTTTTCGATGTTTTCGTGATAGACGAGGCCCGTCGACCTGTTGGAGTCATTTCCCTGTCCCGCATGTTGCGTTCGCCCAGATCCACGGCCATGAGTGAAATCGTGGACGAGACGCAAGTCATCGTTCCTGCCGATATGGAGCAGGAGGAAGTTGCTTTACAGTTCGAGAAGTACGACCTCACCACTGCGGGGGTGGTGGATGATGACGGAAAACTTCTCGGCATGATTACGGTGGACGACGTCATGGAGGTGGCTCGCGAGGAGTTCGAGGAGGACGTCTTGCACTTGGGCGGGGTGGGGGAGGAAGCGATCAGTGACTCGGTCTTGACTGCTACCCGCAAGCGTTTCGCATGGTTGTTGGTGAACCTCGGGACGGCGATTTCGGCATCTTTGGTAATCTATCTTTTCAAAGGAACTCTCGAGCACATGGTGGCGCTTGCCGTACTTATGCCGATTGTGGCCTCTATGGGAGGCAATGCGGGAACGCAAACGCTCACCATTACCGTTCGAGCTCTCGCTACCAAAGAGCTCACGCCCTTTAATTCCCTGCGGGCCGTCCGCAAGGAGTTGGTGGTTTGTACCCTCAATGGCTGTCTTTTCGCCCTACTGGCGGGATTTGGAGCGACCTATTGGTTCGACGATCTTGTTCTCGGTGGAGTGATTGGCGGAGCCATGGTGATCAACATGATGGTAGCGGGCGTTTCGGGAGCTATCCTGCCGATCTTTTTCGAGCGGATCGGCATAGATCCCGCAGTGGCATCCGGGGTTTTCGTCACTACCGTTACCGACGTCGTGGGCTTCTTCGCTTTTCTTGGTTTGGCCACACTCGTTTTCCTGTAAAGTCTCACCCCGAAACTTAATGGCGCGCGTACTCGTTACCGGATCCGGAGGTTGCATTGGCTCAGCCGCCGTAGATTGGCTTCTTGAGGAAGGAGCGGAAGAAGTCATCGGTTTCAACCGAAGCAAGCCTTCATCGGATGAAGATCGAAATTCCCGCCTGTCTTTCGTTATGGGAGACGTCGCCGACTTTTCTCGACTGCGTGAAGTTGTCAGCGAACTTCAACCTAGTCACGTCCTCCACCTCGCCGCCCTTCAAACTCCCGACTGTCGCGACTACCCGATGCGCGGACTGGAAGTGAATCTTGTCGGGACGGCCAACCTTTTTCGTGCATGCTCCGAAGAATTGAAAAAACCTCTCGAGCGCTTTGTTTTTGCCAGTTCCGGAGCCGTGTACGGTCCTCGTTCACTGTACGGACCGAAAGGCGTGTGCCCCGAAGATCCCTACCAGCCCTTCAACCTATACGGATATTGGAAAATAGCGGGCGAGGGCATGGCTCAGGCGTTCCATCAGGCAACGGGCGCGCCGACTGTATCCCTTCGGCTCGCCACTACCTATGGACCCGGACGCGATCGTGGTTTCACTGCGGCGGGTACTCATGCTCTCAAGGCCGTGGCTCTGGGCGTACCCTTTGAGGTGCCTTACAAAGGGCACGAGCATTACCATTTCTCGCCCGACGTCGGAGCCGGCTTCGGGTGCGCCGTTCTTCATCCCTTTTCCGGCTATGGAGCCTTCAACCTTCGTGGGCAAAGCCAACGAATCGAAGACTTTTTGGAACTGCTTCGTCAGACTGCCTCCGATCGTGGTTTGTCCGAGCAGTGCAAGATAACGATTTCTCCCAATGCCGAGGAGACTCCATTCGTCTACGAACTTAACGACGAATCCACTGTTTCAGCGTTTCCCCGCATGCCTCTTACCGATCTCCGACAAGGTATAGTCGAGTCCCTCGATTTCTTTCTTGGCGCCGCGGAGAGAGGGGAAATCTCGGCTGCTGACTTGGCCTAATTTCAAGTTTTTTCAAAAAAATGCAGCTATAATTTGAAGTTATTGCATATTTGGTGTAAGTATTAATATATCTTAATTAAAGCCATGTACACCAACTTAATCTCCTTCGTCTTCATCCTCAGCGTTTCCGGCACGGGCCTCTGGTTCCTCACCCAAGTATAGGGGCCGAGCTGAGAATCAGGATGCTTCTTCGTTCGCAGGAAGTTCTTCTTCGTTCTCTTCTTCCGCCACGGGTGGAATCGCCGAGAGGTTTTTCTCTGTCTTAGCGGGTTCCGGATTCTCTTCATCCGCTTCCACTTCTTCCCTAATCTTTTCCACCAGATCGAGCGCATCGTTGCGACGTCTCAGGGAACGTTCTTGAAACTTGGCGATCTGGACAAGAGAATCGGCTCCATCGAAAATTGCGTTCGCCAAGTGGTTCAGCAGCAAAGCCGGCACCACACCGCCCAAGGCGCCCGTTAGAATAAAGACCAGCATGACCTGTTGTTCTTTCTCGACACCAAGCAAGGCCCCCAGACCTGCGCAGGCCACGACCGTCACGACGGAGGTGACTAGACTGAAAGCCCTTCCCGTTGCATAGCCCGTGTTGCGACGAATGGCCTCGAGGACGTCGCGGGATCTCTTGTTTTTTCCCATAAAACTTACTTTCTTCGTCATTCTCTTCTCTAGCAAGCGGAAAGGTGTTTACGGCGATGTAGTTTTTCTTGGTGTTAGACCCTTGTTTTTGCCCCGAGCTTAAACTCTCCATTGATTGAAGATTCATCAAAATGGTCGGGACGACTGGATTTGAACCAGCGACCTCTGCGTCCCGAACGCAGCGCTCTACCAAGCTGAGCTACGTCCCGACT
>CAZXKR010000081.1:0-6415 GCA_964641305.1 uncultured Puniceicoccaceae bacterium
ATTCTCGACGAGTACGAAAAGTTCGCAAAAGGCTGAAGGACGTAGACTCTCGTCGCCCCCCTACGCCGAAGGCTAGTTCTAGTTCTCAATTATTGGGCTGAATCGGAAAAATACCCGAGCGCCTAAAGAAACCTTTGATTTATAAGTCTAAAGCGCATATTCATTAATAAGAGTTATAAAGTAATGTCCAAATTCACTGACAGCGGCTTAGGCAGACGCGATTTCCTGAGGGTGGGAAGCTTGGGCTTGGGCGGATTGAGCCTACCAGACTTCCTGCGAGCGGAGGAGGCATTGAAAACCGTGGGGGGCATAGCCAAGGACAAGACCGTCATCTTCCTCTTCATGCACGGGGGACCAAGCCAGTTCGAAACTTTCGACCCCAAAATGGATGCGCCCCTCGGCGTGAGGAGCGCCACCGGAGAAATCAAGACGAAGATTCCCGGCATCACATTCGGGCCGACCTTCGAAAAATTAGCCAAGCTGAACGACAAATTTTCCATCGTTCGCTCATTCACCACCCAAAGCGCAGCTCACGATTCCAAGCCCATCGTGAGCAAGGAATATTCGGCCAATGCCCAAATAGGGGCGCACTACGCAAAGGTAGCGGGCGCCAGCCACCCGCAGCTTGGTATGCCGCGAAACGTATGGTTGCATCCGCAGGCAGTGGATGCAGAAGCTACGGACCCAATAATGAAATTGGGTAAATTCGACGTAACCGGTCCTCTTGGTCCTTTGTTTGAACCGTTTCAACCGAGCGGCAACGGAGATCTCAGGAGAGACATGCAACTGACGGTAAATCCCGATCGACTGGATGATCGACACGCCTTGCTTGCCAGCCTAAGCAACTTTCGCAGGCAAATAGAGTCCGGTTCGTTGACGGAAGGGTTGGACAAGTTGCAGTCGCAAGCTTTCGAAACCCTGACGGGCGGAATCTCCGAAGCATTCGACGTCTCCAAGGAAGACGCCAAAACCTTGGAAAGGTATGACACCGCAGGCTTGATCGATCCGAGAAACATCAGTAAGCGCTGGAATAACCAAAAGCGTTATGCCAATCACGTTAAGAATTTAGGAAAACTTCTCCTGTTGGCCAGAAGATTGGCCGAACGAGGGGCGGGCTTCATCACCGTAAGCACCGACTTCGTCTGGGACATGCATGCCGACAACAACAACGCCACCATGACCGAGGGCATGGATTACGTGGGTCGTCCCTTCGACCATGCGGTAAGCGCCTTCATCGAGGACGTCGAGGCTCGCGGACTGCAGGAAAAGATCCTGCTCGTATGCTGTGGCGAAATGGGTCGTTCACCAAAGATCAATGGGAAAGGCGGGCGAGACCATTGGGCTGGCTCTGCCCCCTTGTTGCTCTACGGCGGAGGACTGAATATGGGGCAAGTTGTAGGATCTTCCACAAAGGACGGCGGCGAACCCGCCTCCGACCGGGTCACAATCCCGAACCTCTACGCAACCATCATGGAAACCATTCTGGACGTGGGGGCGGTTCGAGCCACTACCGGTATTCCGGAAGAAGTGTCACGAGTCATCCATGGCGCATCGCCAATAAGGCAATTGATTTAGCGAGGTTCAATCCTACGGCCATTTATTAAGACAAATCGGAAATGGCTTCTTCCAATACCGGAAAACGAAACACATAACCTTCGTCCCGCAATACTCTTGAGACCACTTTGCGGCTCTTAAGAACGAGCTCGGGAGCAGTACGAAGGAAGACAGCACCAAGTCGAACGGCAAAAGTTGGGGCCGGGAAACCAACGCCAAAAGGCGCAAAGGCAGAACGCATTTCGCTCATGAAGACAGCGTTGGTCACTGGATTAGGCGCAGCGCAATTCACCACCCCGGAAACACTATCGGTCGAGACCAACCAGTCGACAATGCCGACCCAATCGGCAAGGTGCAACCAACTCATCCATTGTGAACCGGGCCCTTGCCTTCCTCCCAAACCGAGTTGCGCGAACCGGCGCATCACGGGAAAGGCTCCCCCACCCGTTCCCAATACGATGCTGATGCGCATAGCCACCTTTCGTACATTGCGAACCTGAGTTTCGAAAAAAGCTTTCTCCCAAGCCCTAGCCACTTCCACCGAAAAACCGTCGCCTAAATCGTCGCTGTTTTCATCGTGTGGGGGCAACTCACCTCGTCGATCCTCGTAAATAGTCGCCGTGCCGGCGTTAAGCCAAACTTTGGGCGGAATCGTCGATCGCGAGATCGCATCTCCGAGAACTCTCGTAGCATTCACTCGCGATTCGAGAATCAACCTACGATTCGTCTCGTTGTAACGACAATCCACCGAACGCCCACAAAGATTCACCAAGGCTTTTGCTCCCTCCAACTCCTTCACCCAAGTTCCTGAGGTCCGAGCATCCCAAGTGACAAGTCGCGCTTTTGGGAAATCAGCTGGTAATTCGTTGCTTCTGCCGAGCACGACGACCTCATATTCCTTTTCCGCAAAAAACTGGGCCAAGGCTTTCCCTAGAAAACCCGTTCCGCCAGCCAAAACGATTTTATCTTTCATTTCAAAAAGCTATGACAGTACGAGCATGATGTGCTCTTCGTGCAAAACTTTTGCAGAATCGGCAAATAAACGTTGACTAGGCACAGCCATGGGGAGAGATTATATTTCATTAATCACTATGGTAAGATTTACTTTTAATCAATTCGATTGGTTTATCGTTAAGCAAGAAATGGCAAAAAAAGACCTCAACAATTTGCAATTTCACTACTAACTGTACGATTGTGATTTGAAACAAGCAAGATTCCCATGAAACAGAAACCCATCTCATTATCTTCTGATGTTGCAGATGCAAGCTATGACCCTACTCCCTCGGACTGGCACAATACTCTATTAGCCATCCTAAAGGGTGTCCTCGTTATCACGAGTCTGGCTCTATCAGCTTACTTCCTCTACGGCATCCTGTCCAAATAAAGAAGTCTATCTTCTGCAGGAGACATTCTTGCACGACATTACATCGTGCGAAAAAGTTAGTATGGTTATGGTTTACTTGAGATGGATCTTTCGAAAAGACACCTTCATCGGAGGACCGGCGTGCAACTGCAGGGCCAGAACCCCATCGGCCCGACGAGTCTTCTCATCATTATCTGTAAGTTCAGTGGTTTTCACATCGTTGATATAGTGCGTAAAATGGTATCCCTTCGCAGTAATGCGATAAGTGTTCCAATCGCCTTTCTTAACGGCTTTTCCGATTTCTTTGGAATCACCGAATTTTTTGGCATTCTTCTTCAACTTTCCACCATCGATGGTGAGGGTGGTGTGGAAACCACGGTCAGAAAGAATTCCGCGAAAACCTTCGCCATAACAAATACCCGAATAACGGTCACCCGCCTCGAAATCGGCTTGATAGCCACCGATGCGCCAACCGTCGTGCTTTCCGGGCTTAACGAAACTACGGTACTGAATCCCGCTGTTGGCTCTCTCTCCCTCTATCTTGAACTCCAAGGTTAGGTCAAAGTCGGTTAACTTGCCATCTTCCCAAATAATGAATGTGTTCCCCCTGGTCGGAGTCTCCTTGGTGGTCTGTCCCACAATCGCCCCATCGGCGGCCTTCCAGAATTTAGGATCTCCGTTCCACCCTTTGAGGGTTTTTCCGTCAAAAAGGCTTTTTCCGTCTTCGCTCTTCTTTCCGGAAGCGGGTGCGACAGCCAACATGGCTACTGAGAGCAGGTAGGTGAAAAGGGTAGAAAAATGGGTAGTCTTCATGATTTACTAGCGTTCCTTTTGAATATGTGTTTGATAGAGGGAGATGTTTCGAAGTTGCAAATGTCCCGAAACATAGGCTTTAGGCAAGTAAAAGAAAACGAAACACAGCTTTTTTATAACTCTCCCAACCACCTCCTGTCATGAAAGCAAGACTCTCAATCCTATTCGCCACTGTGGTAAGCATACTGGTATTTTCACTGACAGCTAATGCATTTCCAAAAATCGCAGAGGAGGAAGGGGCTCGCAACCTCGAGGACTTCGGTAAGACCTTTTCCACGCTCGAGGAGTGGCAAACTCGAGCCAAGCGTAACCGAGAAGGCATCCTAAATGGAGCCGGACTCGTTCCCCTACCCGCCCGTTCACCGCTAAACGCCTACTCCCATTCATCTAAAAAAATGGATGGGTATTCGGTTGAAAACGTTTACTTCGAGAGCCTTCCCGGCTTTTTTGTCACTGGCAACCTCTACCGTCCTCTCCGAAAAGGCGGACTCGGCAAGTTTGCCGGCATTCTTTGTCCCCACGGACATTCCAAAGAAGGTCGACTCGCGGAATACACGCAAGCGCGTTGCGCCTCCCTCGCCCGCATGGGAGCCATTGTCTTCGCCTACGATATGGTGGGCTGGAACGACGATTCCAACCACGTCGATCACCGGAAGGATAAAAACGTATTTGCTTACCAGACTTGGAACAGCATGCGAGCCCTCGACTATCTTCTGAGCTTCCGAGAGGTGGATCCAAGCCGCATTGGCGTGACTGGGGAATCCGGCGGTGGAACACAGACCTTCATGCTGACGGCTCTCGACCCACGCGTAAGGGCAGCCGCACCCGTAGTCATGGCTTCAGCCCACTTTTACGGGGGATGCAACTGCGAGAGCGGTATGCCCGTTCACGAAAGCAATACCCATAAGACCAATAACGCGGAAATCGCCGCCATGGCGGCACCTCGACCTCTACTCCTTGTAAGCGTAGGCGGAGACTGGACCAAAAACACCCCAAAGGTCGAGTTCCCGTACGCCAAACGAATCTACTCCCTCTTTGGTTCACCAAACAACGTGGATAACTTTCACCTCGCCGACGAAAAGCACGGCTATGAATTCTCCAAACGCAAACCCGTCTACCGATTCCTAGCCAAAACCCTTAAGCTGCGGCTAAGCCAAGTGACGGATGACGACGGTGAAATCACCGAAAAATCCTTCAAGACCCTAACAAAAGAACAGCTGCAGGTCTTTAATAAGGAGCACCCAAGACCAAAGCACTCTCTACTGGGATCGGAAGCTTGCCTCGCCGCCCTGCGCAAGGCCCAGGGAAAGTAGCACTCGGTTTAGTTTCCCTCTCCCGCCAACGCCTTGGCGAGAAAATCGTAGGCGGCCGACCGAATTTCCGGTGGGAAGTCGTGACTGCAGCCGGGATGGCGAACAACCAGCTTGTTTTTCGCCCCCAGCAACTCGTAGACTCTCCCCGCGGCTTCGGCGCATCGCCGGGCGCTTTTCCAGCGGAAGTTATGGTCGCCCTTCGGCGCGCTCACGAAGACGGCGCGAGGAGCCAATGCTCCAAGAAGTTCGGGAAAGTCGAAGGGAATCGCTTGGAGTCGTCCCCGATATTCGGCAAGACGCGGCATGTAACGGGTTTGGCACCAACCTCTGCCGAACACCCAGTTCTTTTCATTGCCATCGTAGTAGTCAGGAAAGGAATCGAAGGAGCAACTGACCGCGATGGCGGCAAGTCGCTTATCGAAAGTAGCCGTGTAGATTGCATTGTGCCCGCCAAGCGAATGCCCGATTACACCGAATCCATTGGAAGCATCGACGTAAGGCAACGACTCAAGAAGATCAAGAGCCCGGGAGTTGTCCCAAATGGCCTTCATGGTGCCACTTGCATAGCCAAGCTTGGCAATGTCGGGTTGGTAGTCGGCCAGCAGTGGATAAGCGGGTGCGATGATGACGAATCCACGCTCGGCTAATTCCGCAGCATAGGCTCGGTTCGCCCGTCCGCCCAAGCCAAGGACCACCTTGCGACCCACCTTGTTGTCCGTCGGGTGCAGGCAAAGAATGGCCTTCGCCTTTCGTTGGCCTGCCAAAACCTCTTTTGGAATGCAGAGATGTGCGGGCACACGGGAAGAAGCCGATGCTCGGTAGGTAATCGATTGCAGCAGGTAAGTCCCTGCATCCTTGGATTCCAGAACCTTAATCTCGAGGGGCACACGCTTTTCGCCGACGGGAAAGGTTCCCATGACCTTTTCCGCTCCCTCCAATATGGAGGTCCGCCGTTTCTCCCAGTCCTCCTTGGAACGCACGGGGAGCTCGTTACCTTGGTCGCCGCGATAAAGAAGAAGCTCGAAGGGAGGTAGACGAGGCTCGGACTTAGGTTGGAGAATAAAGGCGAGCAAATCAGCCATGGACTGATGGTCGAGACCCGCCTCTAGTCCCTCGGGCATGATGGAGGCTGCATGGCTTTTCATTCCTCGCACTTCCTTCCGGAGCAGAGTGACTGACTTGCCGAGTGGAAAACGAATCGTGAGGTGGGTAGTGGTCTCGTTGGCGAGCAAGCCAAGCAACTTTTCTTTTGGCCCACGCACCTCGTAAGCAACGAAATCCGCGGCCACCTCACGACTGGGATCTATGAGGTTGGTCAAGAGCTTCTCCGGCCCCGCGGCCTTCATCGCAACCAAGTCGGGACCTAAGGCAT
>CAZXKR010000082.1:0-6399 GCA_964641305.1 uncultured Puniceicoccaceae bacterium
AGGTCTTGCCATCCATTTTCTCGAGGGCCGGCTTGTAGTCCCAAGTGTCGACGTGGCTGGGCCCGCCGTTGACGAATATCCAGATGACCGACTTGGCCTTACCCGGAAAGTGCGGTTGCTTGGGGGCCAAGGGGTTGGCGACTCCCAGTAACCCATCGTCGTGCAACAAGCCGGTCAGTCCGAGAGCCCCTAGCCCCATGCCGCAGCGTGACAACATCGAGCGGCGGTTCATGGGATGCGAAAGAAAATCGTTCATGGCGTTAGCGTAAATAGCTGAATTCGTTAAGGCTTAAAATTGTTTGGGCCATGTCCACCAAGGCCAAGTGGCGTGGATTGTTTTGCTTGGCTTCTTGGTAGGAAATTTCCTGGTTCTTGAGAAAGCCGAGAGTGGCGGCAATTTCATCAGCGTCCGGTTCACGCCCCAAGGCCGCCCGGTAACCCACTTTCACTGACTTCTCGAGATCTTCGCCGGCTTCCTGAGCCAAATGTCGGGCGAATGCGGTGGCATATTCCCGAACGATCGGACTATTCATGAACATGAGGGCCTGTGGGGCAATAGTGGTACTGAGTCGCCGTCCTTGACTGACCAGTGGTTCGGGGGCGTCGAAAAGTTGCATCGTGGGAATTAGCCGGCTCCGCTTGATGAAGAAATAGACACTGCGGCGCTTACTTCTCTCGTCCAAGGTGCCTTTGCCGTACATTGCCTTGTCCAGTTGGCCACTGACGGTGAGCAAACTGTCGCGGATCACTTCGCCTTCCAGGCGCCTCGGAGTGAAACGCCAAAGCAGTTGATTGTCGAGATCCTTGGATGCCTTGGCTTCGGCGTAAGCCGAGCTTTGCCGCCAGGCGGCACTGGAGAGGATCAGCTTGTGCATGGGCTTGAGACGCCAGCCATTCTCAATCAAACGGGAAGCCAGCCAGTCGAGCAGTTCGGGGTGTGTTGGTGGTTCCGATTGGTAGCCGAAATCGTTGGGTGTGGCCACCAGACCTTGGCCGAAGTGGTGCAACCACAGCCGGTTCACGATGACGCGAGCCGCAAGGTAGCCGGCTCCGTTTTCGACGTCGGTCAACCAATGGGCCAGTGACTTGCGTTGGTGCGATGTGCGGGCACCCTCGGGACGTTCGGCCTGCCAGTGGCTGGAGTCCTTGCCATTGCGCATGAGCAACGGCAAAAAGGTTTGGCTGACTTCTTCCCCTTTCTTGTTGGGGTCTCCCCGGTCGAGGAAGTAGACCTTCTTGTAGAAATGAGGATAGCCCCGGCCATCAGCATGATGCTTCATCGGCTTAAAGCCTTCGCTGGACACCATCATCTTCACTTTCTTAGCTTGTGGCTTCCGTCCATCATAGGCGTCGATCTTGGCGGTCAACTCCCTCCATTTCGGATCAATGCCACGATAGGCATCCCGCAAGGAGGCCCTTTGCTTGTCGTCGAGTCCCTCCACGCCACCTGGTTGGCTGATTGCTTTGAACAGGGCGGCCGTCACCTGGCTTTGGCTTTCCGCCTTGAGGGGAGGGGCCAATTGCGAGGAGACAGAAAAGCGAGGACGTCCTATGACGTGGCTGGTATTCACGAAATAATCCAATTCGAAGGTGAACTCGGAGCCGACCTTGTTTGCCACTGGCTCGGCGAACTCGAATACGCAGACGTGATCCTTGCCGATTTGTCCGTCCACAGCCCAACCCGTTTTGCGCTTATCGCCATCGATGGACGAGGCGATGGAAAGGTTCGTCGTGTTTTGTTGGTGATCAGCCCGCGGGTTGACTAGCTTGACTGCTTTGCCTTTTCCTTTCTCCCCCGCTTTCTTGGCGAAGACACGAATGTCGCTGAGTGCGATGTTGCCGTTGCCCGCTCTTCCCGGCCCGTTGTTCTTCATCGACTTGTGTGTCAGTGCCTCGATGCGCAGGGCTGTCACCTTGGGCAGCGCCACCTTGGCCGTCACCACCCAGCGATCGTCTTTCGGGTTCTTGCCGGAGAGCAGGAAAGAACCATCGCCTTGTGCGGTGAAGGTTGCGCCGTCAAGCGATTTGGGCTCAGCGTCGTCCAAGGTCGCCCAAACCGTGGCATTGGAAGCTTTGCCTTCCGGATCGTTCAGCCATTCCTCGAAGCGCTTGGGCAATTCCTCCCGTTCGAATTTTTCACGGGCGGCCAGCAGTGGCTTTCTCTCGTTTTCCCACTTCACCAAACCTTCGCGGTATTGCTGCGTGTCCACGGGGGAATCGATCTCGCTGCGTATGGTGAGCCCGAAGCTGGAGGTCAGGCGGTAATAATCCTTGGTGGCAATTGGGTCGAACTTGTGGTCGTGGCAGCGGGCGCACCCGATGGTCAAAGCGAGAAAGGCCATGCCCGTGGTATTCGCCATGTCGTCCAGCTCATCGTAGCGGGCGGACTCGAATTCCTTTTCCGTCAACTGAGTGGGAAATACTCCGGCACCGAGAAATCCCGTAGCGCTTAGGGCCAAGGGATCGTTTGGGGCGATCTCGTCGCCTGCCACCTGCCAACGAACAAATTGATCGTAGGGCATGTCTTGATTGAATGCCTTGATCACAAAGTCGCGAAAATGATAGGCATGCGGTCGGTCATAGTCCTGCTCGAATCCGTGGCTTTCCGCAAAACGCGCGACGTCCAACCAGTGACGGGCCCAGCGCTCACCAAAATGCGGGGAGGCGAGAAGCTCATCCATGACCTGTTCGTACGACTTGTCTTTGCCGTCGATCACGCCGGGCAACCCAACGAGATCATAGTGCAACCTGCGGTTCAATGTGCTAGTTGCCGCTTCCTCATTCGGTGATAGGCCATTGGCCTCCAGTTTGGCCAAAATGAAGCGGTCGACGTCATTGCGTACCCATTTCGCGTTCTTAACCTGTGGAGGCTTGGGATTGTTCAGTTCGTTCCACGCCCAATGCTTGTTGCGCTGATGTTCCCAATCGACGGGCTTATCTTCCGCCCATGAGCTACCAAGCAAGAAAAAGGAGTAGGCGAATGGCAAAAGGCGTTTCATTGCATGCAAGTTCAATCTAATCAGAGGTTAGTCTGCCCTTTCCTTGGATGGCAACCCTAGCCTAAACGGAAATCACTTTTTCTTTTTCTCACTGTGCCCGGAGTTCGCATCCTTGATGAATTGGTCCTGCTTGGCCAACCACAGTTTTGCCAGTTCCTTCACTTTGTCGGGATGCTTGGCCGCGAGGTCCTGTGTCTCGGTCCGGTCCTTGGCCAGGTCGAAAAGTTCCCAAACCTTGTCGTTGGTGGACACCAGCTTCCAGTCCTGCACGCGGATGGCCCGATTTCCGTCATGTGACCACCACAGGTAATCGCGATCAATGGAGCGGTCCTCGGCAAATGCTGGGATCAAACTTTTGCCGGGGGGAGGCGGAGCCGGCTTGTCCGTTTTCCCATTCACCTTGGCCAATTCCAGGATGGTGGGCACCACGTCGATGGCATGTCCCGGAGTGTTCCGCAGTTCGCCGCGGGCTGCTATCCCGTTGGGCCAATGGGCGACTAGTGGCGTGCATGCCCCGCCTTCGTGCACCCAGGTCTTGTGCATCCGAAAAGGCGTGTTGCAGGCGGTCGACCAACCGGCGCCGAGACAAAGGTAGGTGTAGGCGGATCCCAGCGGCGCTTTCGGGTCGTGGCCGTCGCCTCGCACCATGACCTCGGCGCTAGCTCCGTTGTCGGAGAGGAAAAGGATCAAAGTGTCCTCGAAAGCCTTCATCTTGCGCAATTGGTCTAGCACTCGCCCGATGGCTCTGTCCATTGAGTCCACCATGGCCGCGTGCACCGCCATCTTGTCCGCCTGAAAGGCTTGCTGCTCCTTGGTTAAGGTTTTCCAAGGAACGGGATAGCGCACTTCGCCCGAGCCTAGAATTTTGTAGGCATCGGGAAAGTGGTGATGGGGGCCCACCTCGCGCTCAAACGGAGAAAGCTCTCCCTTGGCGAGGCCGAGCTCTTTCTGCTTCTTCCAGCGGGCCGAGCGTATCTTGTCCCAGCCTTGCTTGTAACGTTCGCGGTAGCGCTCGATGTCCTTGGGCAAGGCGTGAAGAGGAAAGTGCGGGGCGGTGAAGGCAAGGTAGTGGAAGAAGGGTTTGTCGGCATGGTTCCTGGCATGCTCCTTCAAGATCTCCACGGCGTGGTCGGCCTTGGCGTCGGTGACGTAGAACTTCGGGCTGATCGGGGTGGGTGGTTGCTTTTTGTCGTCGAGATAGTGGGACTTGAGTCGGAAGAACCCATGGTTGTCGACGTAGTAGGAGCGGTCGAAGCCGTTGGCGAGGGGCATACCATCGATATGCCATTTGCCGGAGTGATAGGATCGGTAGCCCGCGGCTTTCAGCATCTGGGGCAACAACCGGGCCCAACTCGGCCGCTTTCCCCGCTTGACGCCTGGCAGGCTATCGCGCCGAACTTGCTGGGCGTAATAGCCAGTAAGCAAAGCGGCCCGGGTCGGCCAGCAGCGGGCGGTATTGTAAAACTGAGTGAAACGTAGACCGTCCCTAGCTAAGCCGTCCAAGTGGGGCGTCTGGATTTCACCACCGTAGCAACCGAGGTCGGAATACCCCATGTCGTCCGCCATTATGAGAAGGACGTTCGGGTTTCGGCCCGCGATCTCCAAGCTTGGCGAGAAACAAAAACCACAGACGCCCAAAAGTAACAAGAATCTTTGCATACACTACATTACAAACTGTTTCTATGTCAGTCGGCAAGGTGGTAAAAAAATGGAGAGAGAAATTAAAAAGAAACAATGATCGGAAATCATAATACGGGGTCAGAGGCGAAGTAACGATGGACAGATTCTGAAAAACCAGTTTGGTTTTCATCCTATGGAACCATCACTATTCCTGACCTGCTTCTTTGCCTATATCGTGGGAATGATAGTGTTCGGGTGGTGGATGTCCCGCCGAAAGCAGACAGGGGACACCTTTCTTCTCGGCGGGCGCGCCCTACCCTTCTTTCTTACACTTGGAACCACGGTCGCCACCATGGTGGGCACAGGGTCTTCCATGGGAGCTGTGGGCAAAGGTTATGCCAATGGCTGGACAGGTTCTCTTTACGGAATCGGAGGCACGATCGGCATTTTATTAACCGCTTGGCTATTCGCTCCCGTTAGAAAACATCGTTTCATGACGATGGCGGAGGAGTTGTCGTCCAATACCGGAGCAAACAGAGCCGTATCGAACATCGTCGGGATTTTCTCCTACCTCGCCTGCGTAGGTTGGCTGGGATTGCATATCCTAGGTGGAGGAAAATACTTGGTTTTCGTGACGGGGATTGATCCTTTTTGGGCAAAGACCTACATTGCCTTGGGCTTTGGAATCTACGCCATGATCGGAGGCTATCTTGCCGTCGTCTGGACTGATTCGGCGCAAGCGATTGTTTTGTTCACGGGATTTTTGGTCATTGCCTTTTTCTCCTTCCAGGCAGTGGGAGGATGGAGCGGGTTACAGGAAGTCAATGCGATATTGGCCGCGAAACCGAACGCCTCGTCGACCTTGACCTTGATCTCGCTCACAGTGGTTATTGCGGTCGGGGTATTGGGCAACCCCTGCTTTCGTCAGAGAATCTATTCAGGTAAAACCATCCCGGAAATCCGCAAGGCTTTCGTCATTTCGGGTATTCTGTACTTAGGTTTCGCTGTCTTGCCTGCTATCATCGGCATGACCGCATACAAGAATTTTCCAAACTTAACCAACGCAGATCTGGCTTTCCCTACAATGGCGACCGATATGCTCCCGGTAGCCGGAGGCATCGTCATCCTGCTGGCAGGACTTTCAGCCACCATGTCGAGCGCCAGTTCCGATGCCGTCGCAGGAGTGACCACCTTGGTTCGGGATTTGTACAAACTCGTTTTTGGAAGCATGCCTCAAGCGGGAAGAGTGGTGTTGATTTCACGGATAGCCCTAGGTTTGACCACTGGATTCGCCTTAGCCATGGCATTGGTAGCCGACAACGTAATCGGCTACATCAAGGTAATGATTCCCCTATTCATTTCCGGAATGTGCGTGTGCGGAATACTTGGTCGCCTTTGGAAAAGATACAATGCGGCAGGTGCCATTGCCTCGCTTCTTGGGGCTTGCGCCACCTCTGCATCCGTAATGCTTGTTCCTGAATGGGAAGCTTACTGGGAAGGCGAACCTGTGATTCCCTCGATCCTGATTGCAACTGCAGCAGGTGTCTGCGTTTCTCTACTTACCTCCCCGGAAAAGCTTTCACGAGAAGAGGCTATTGCCCTCCTTGCCAAAGAACGTGAAACCATGGAAGACTGATTGGTCAATTATGAGAAATTACATTGGAACCATATCTTTGAAGATCGGGCTTGCCGCAGTTGCAGGTATTTTCGTTTACGGGCAAGCCGACAAAAAGAAAAAAAAGATAGCGACGCCCTTCAGTTGGGTGTCTCCGGCTTCCGA
>CAZXKR010000083.1:0-6398 GCA_964641305.1 uncultured Puniceicoccaceae bacterium
ATCAAAAAGAAGTTGTCTCCATCTTTGGGAGATTTAAGAAAACCTAAAAGGCAATGTTCGCTATCCGTAGGTGATCGGGTCGAAGAGATTTCGTCTGGAAGTTTCCCCGTAAGGATAGGTGAAATTGTCCTTGTTCGGGATGGTCGTTGCCGATCATTCGAGCTTATCCAATTGAACCCTCACAGTCTTGAACCACTTTGCCGTGGCGGCGACTTCGCTGAATTCAAACGATTTCGCCAGTCCGAGGATCGCTGTATTCCTCTTGACGAAACTAAATACGTCAAACGCCGAACCTTTCAAATCGGAGACGTTATCAGGAATGTTTTGGCCAATAACGTCAGATATGGAATTATCGTAAATTTTCTTCATCCGGACGGTTTGCTGGCTTCCTCTCATGAAAAGGGTTACAACGGTAAAGATCATCTCGAGTGTATCCGGATTTCGGGCAGACCAGGGCTTTTTCGTAAGAAAGACCGGAATGGTCGAGTGATGCGATTTGTCGCACGGCCCGAACGTTCCAAAATCTGTTCGCTTTTACCTATGGACGGCAAGGGAGGGTTACGTATCGGCAATATGTAACCAGTCTGTGCTGTGCATTGTTTTTCTGCCGAAATGAATACCAAGGGGAGTTCAGGCGTATGTCTCGAGGATGAAATGATCCTCCTCATGACCGTCTGTTCCTATCTTAGTTTCTTTATATTTTGGATGAGTTCCAGAGTCTCGACGTACTGAGCTCCCTCGGTGGCGATGTATATGTCTTTGGCCTCCATTAGCAAGGCCAGTCCCTGTTTCTTTTCCTTGTTCCGGATCATGGCATAGCCTAGGTCGCGTTTGGCGCGAGCTATATTGGGATGCTTGGGCCCGAACACCTTCAAGAAAATTTCCAAGGCTTTTTCGTGATGCCGCTTTGCTTCGCCGTGCTCATCCTTAGCCGCGTAGGCATTGCCTAGTCGGTTGTGGGAGGCGCCGACCTGTCTTTTGTCTCGTGCCGAGGTTGTACGCTGAAAAATCTTCATCGAGCTTTCAAAGTGGGCGATCGCCTGATCGTATTCCTTCATTTTCATGCAGGCCGTTCCCGCATTGTTGTGACTTGCGGCAACTGCTTCGTGTTCCTCCCCATGATCTTTCCTACGAATCGACAAGGCTTTCGAGTAATACCAAAGAGATTTTTCAGGGTTTTTTTCCAGATGGGCGTTGCCGAGCCTGTTGTAAGAGTTGGCCATGTCCGGTTTGGGTCCGTCTTGAAACAAGGCCATGGCTTGGCCATAGGTGGCATTGGCCTCACCGAATTTCCCGTCGCTTTGGAGTTTTTGTCCTTTAGCGTACAAGCCTAGGCCTTGCTTGTAGCGTTCGAGGGCCTTGGCTCGTTCCGCGGGGTCTTTGGGAAAAGGCTTAGCCGCCCAGATGCCGAGGACGCAAAGGGAGAGTAACGATGAAAGACCGCAAACTTTGATTAACTTTTTCATAACAGGAGGAATCTGTCCTTAGTGAGGTACTTTTGCAAGATTGCGTTGACTCCTTCATTGTAAACTTTCAGCAGACGAAAAAGTGTAATTGTTCGCACTTTAAGAGCCTGTCTTAGTGAGATACTCGTTGTCTTGAGAAAAATCCTTAGGGCTTTCATCTGTTTTGCGTACACCGCTTATCTATTTTTCGTGGGGGATGGCCGAGCTTGACGGTTTTTTTTGATCAGGTAGCCTCGGGTGATAGTGAAGAGCAAAGAAAGCTGGCTCAAAAGTGTTATTTCCTTCGTGACCGAACCTCTGTTCGAGGCCGAACGCGAAAGAAAAGATCATCTCGAGTCTGAAAACTCGGGTGGGCTCGATTGGGAAGTGGCGGGAGTTTTGGTCTTGGTTGCGATTGTTCTGACCTTGCAGGAGTATTTGTTGCGCCCTGCGGAGCACGCTTGGCTTCTTCATCGGCTGGAACGGGGCTTTTCCGGAATTATCAATGCCGAGACTTGGATGTCTCCGGAGAATTATAGTTTTGGCTTCTTGCTTTATTGGGCCTGCGGCCAAACTCTTTTGTACGTCGTTCCCCCCATCATTTTCATCAGATTCGTCTGTAAGAAAAGCTTGGGCGACTATGGCGTGAAGCTCAAGGGGGTCTTTTCCTTGTGGTGGATGTACATCTTGATGCTTGCTGTGATGCTTCCGATCGTGTTTGTGGTTTCCCGTTCCGATGGATTTCAAGCGACCTATCCCTTTTTCGAACCTTTGCCGAACGAACCGTTGTGGCCTCGGTTCTGGATTTGGGAAGTTGCCTATTTTTTGCAATTCGTAGGGCTTGAGTTTTTCTTTCGTGGGTTTCTGCTGCATGGGATTCGCCGACGCTTCGGCGCTTATGCGATTTTCGTTATGATGGTGCCCTACTGCATGATTCACTTCGGAAAGCCCATGCCCGAAACTTTCGCTGCCATTTTCGCAGGGATAATCCTTGGCTTTATGAGCTTGAAAACTCGATCCATTTGGATGGGGGCGGCTCTTCACGTAACTGTGGCTCTAACGATGGATACTTGCGCCCTCTGGCGTGCGGGGAAATTTTTTTAGGGGTTTTGCTTGTCGGTGGGGTAGGGGAGGGGTGAGGAAACCTCTGTGGTTTGCCTTAATCCTCTCCGCACCAGCAGGTTGAGCGAATATTGGATCCTCTGGGCACCGATTTACGAGATGAATCCGTACGGAGATGTTGAATTTTGTCGATTTTGAGGAGCGTGACGGGTGACTCCGGAGGAAGGTCACTTGAGTTCCCTGAGGAGATTTTTGGGAGTTAGGATCTTTACCCCGTACTTGGAAAAGAGGGGCAGGTAGGATCGGTCCGTGGGAGCAAGCTTGGGAACGCAGACATATCCTGCGGAGGCAGACAGACCGTGCATGGCGTTCAAGAGGTGCCCGAGTGCATTCGGATGATCGGTGAGGCGAGGGGTGACGTGGAGTGGGGTCCGGCGGGATCCGGACCGAAGGATTAGGTCGGGTCCGCCAGAGTGGTTGGAGCGAGAGATTTCATGGCCCTTTTGCAGGAGAAGGTCGCTTATTTCGGATAGGAGAGTTTTCTTTTCTCTAAGGAGTATATCCTGTTCCTTCCTTGTGGTTCGGAGGCGTTCCGAGCGGTGTGCGTCACGGAGGTTTTGGGCGGCTTTTTCGGATAGATCGAGTGCGTCGATTAAGTTGCCTAGCGTGGTGGGTCTCGGAAGGTTTTTCCCGTTGATCAAGTCATAGAGGGACGGTCGACTGATGCCCGCTTTTTTGGCGAGGGAAGTGAGGTTATCGGGATGCTCCCTAAGGATAGCTGAAAGGTCTTTTGCAAAGGAATTCATGGCCAGACTTTTAGAGTCTTAATTCTGTGCTGCAAGTTTAAAAACCTTACGCAGATTGTTTTTTTTGTACGGTTTAGTATGTAGTTATAAAAACCTTACTATTTTGCTTTTACTCTTTACTGTATTGCATTTGGTTGGTTTCTTATTGAATCTCTTGTGGCTTTTAGTTATTTTGATTAATGAGGTCGTGGGGTTTATGTAAACTTATACTCCTTACATTGGGAGTTTTCGGGAAAGGTGTGAGAGGGAGAGCTATTCGAAGGTGTTTTGCAAGAGGTCGAAAGTGATTTTGTAGATGGTTGGAGAGGACGAGGCTCGAGGGCCTGCGACATTTAGAACCTTCACCTTGTGATGCTCGATGAATTGCCTCAAAAGTAGTGGGGCTTGAGAGAGGTTTTCAGGCGTTACGAGGAGGTGAGGTTTTTCAGTCTTGCGAGCGTGTTCCAAAGTGAGGAGCGTTCCACCTGTAATCTCAGGATGGTCGGAGAGAATTAAGGTGGCGTCAGCGAATTCCACGTTCATACGGGTGCGACAGGAGTAGGATGGCGAATCAGTCTCTGATAGTTTGTATTTTGCAGGAATACGACCATCCTCGGCTCTGCGACCGGCGGGGCAATGGCCTGCGTGCGGGTGGCCGTTTTGGATGGCCCAGTCGAGGGCGGCTCGGTCCGCCCCGGTTTGCCCGCCTGAAACAATCGTGATCACTTCTTGGCGGCTCGAGGTTGGTCACCACCAACCAAGCCTGCCTGCGAGAAAAACGAAGACGAGAGCGAGGACCCCGATCGTACCAATCGTATAGAGGATGAGGAGCGGAGTGAGCATGGGCCATTTCTCCCGGTGATCGAAGTCTTCTTGATCATTCGTCAGTTCGGCGGTTCTTCGGTGCAGGTAGATTTGGTGTGCCCGGGTTTCGTCACCATCGGCTTTCGCAATGCATTCCGCGAGGAGTTCCCGATCTGCGGAATCGCCGTCAAGTTCTTCTTGCGCGAGGCGTTTGGCTTCTTGATTCATCGGAACGTGAATAATTCGAGTTTGCTAATTTAGCGAAGCCGTAAGGATATTGCACGGTTGAAATGAATCGCGCTGCCGAAATAGTTGACCTTCTTCGCAGCGGCTTGGATGGCTTGGTCGAAGAGCAAGCCGGACGGCCGTTGAGCTATACCCGTTTGTTTAATTTTGAAACGAAGCGGGTGTCTTTGTGCGTGGAATCTCCTGATCCCGAAAGTGGGAACTCTCAGCTAGTTGGGAAGGTGGAAGTGGAGGAAGTGCCCACAAACAATGGCCGAGTCACTTGTCGTTGCCTGATGACCGATATGAAATCAGGAGAATCCAAGCGAGTTTACCTACGAATAAAGGATCTTCGCCAGAAAGACCAAGAGTGCGACAAAATCTATGAATTTTTCAACGACCTGATCGAGCCTTTGCCGGCACCCGTGAACGGTTCGCGAGGGCGACACAGGTAACCCTCGTCCTTTTCAGGCGAATTTCAATAGGTAAAGAGATCCTCTGTGGAAACCTTGGTGACCGGACCAATTTTCTCGAGTGCCTGCAGATCGATCTTCGTCGAGTCCCCTACGATGGAAATGAGTTTTTTTCGAGGCTTGATCTCTCTTTCGTAGAATTCTTTGAGGGTTTCGATGGTAGCCGACTCAATGATCGGAAAACGAGCTTTTCTTGGGTCTTCCTTCAGCCCGAGTCGAGTCCAGTCGTAAACGGCTCCGGGGATTTGTCGAAAACGAGCGGGATTGGTGCGGTAGGCGCTTTCGAGGGCATCTTGGGCCGAATCCCATCGTTTTTCGTTCATGGGCATATCTTCAAGCAGTTCGAGGAAAGCTATCACTGCCTCAATCGTCTTGTCCGCCTGACATCCGATGGCCCCAACTAGAATATTTTCCTCGTCCGGACGACTTGCCGCAAAATAGTTCCCCCAGGCGGAATAGGCGAGGGCACGGGCTTCCCGTAGTTCTTGGAACACGAGACCGGCCATCCCGCCGGCAAAGTATTCGTTGTACAGTTGGGCCGCGGGCAATTTGGTTTCGTTCCGCTCGCCGACTGAGAATTCCAGCCGGACTTGAGCCTGGGCCATTTCCTTCTCGTAGAAGTAAATTTGGTTGCGTTCCGCCTTGTGTGAGCGAGGCGCTTTGTATGCCGGCGGGGGGGCGAGGGTTTTGGGCAAGGGAAAATGCTTGCTCAATGCCTCAGCTATTTCGTCTGCTGAGCGCGGACCTATGTATAGTATGCTTCGTTCGTAGTTGAGAAGCTTCGATAGGGTTTCGTTCAATTGGGGTATGCTGGTAGCATTTAGGTCTGCGTTGGTGGGTCGATTGCGAAAACGGGAACGCTCGCCGTAACGATGAAAGTGGGCGAGTGCATGGGCCAAAATTCGAGGGTCTTTGGATTCGTCATCTCGTTCCGCTAGAAGAATCTCTACCAATTTAGTGTGCGTTTCGTCGTCGACTTTTGGAGTCGAAAGATGCTTGTGAGCGAGATCCAGACTCGGGGTCAGTTGTTCGTCGAGACCGGAAAGGCTGATATCCGTAAAACGCTCGGACACGTTTAAGTTGAACTCGCTGCCCAGCTTGTACCACTCGATTTTCAACTCTTCTGAAGAAAGGTCGCCTGCTCCCGAGCGGTCAAGGAGGCGTTTGGCGTAAGGAAGATACGCATTCTGCCGAGAACCTGTCTCGATTCGGAAATTGACGACGAAAAGATCGTTAACGGGATTGGGCGCGTGGTAGAGGGTAAGACCCGGCTGGAGTTCTCGGGTTTCGTAGTCCTTGTTGGCTTCGAGATACTTCGGGGCGAAGGGATCGACGTCCATCTCATCGATCTCTTGCATGAAGGCGGACCCGTTGCCCGGTTCGATCTCCAGCGGATCGATCTTTGGCTTTTCGATTGTAGGAAGATCGTGCTGGGCATCAATTCTGTGACCAACCACGTAGTTTTCCCCAAAGTATTTGTTGGCAGCTGCAACGACGTCTTCTTTGGTCACTTTTTCCAGTCTGTTGATTTCGTGGGCGGTGTCGTTCCAGTCCCTAAAGGAAAGGAAGGTGTCGCGCATCAATTCCACCCGTCTGTCGTTTTC
>CAZXKR010000084.1:0-6388 GCA_964641305.1 uncultured Puniceicoccaceae bacterium
CTAGCGGAGCGTCGAGAACTTTTACGCGACGAATTCGATGATTTTAGGGCAGCCGTCGTGCTTGAGCCTCGTGGGACCGACGTCTTGGTAGGTGGCTTATTAGTGGAGCCCTCCGAACCCGATTGCGTTGCCGGCATTATTTTCTTCAACAACGTGGGTGTTCTCAACATGTGCGGTCACGGTACGATTGGTTTGGCCGTAACTTTGGCTCATCTCAGTCGTGTTGACAGGGGGGTGCATTGTTTGGATACCCCCGTAGGTCCTGTTGGGATTGAACTGCATGATAACAACGAGGTAAGCGTGGAAAACGTGCCGAGCTATCGTTTCGCTAAAAACGTGACCATCGAAGTGGAAGGGCATGGCCCCTTGTCGGGCGACATCGCGTGGGGCGGGAATTGGTTTTTTCTCGTGGAGGAGCACGGTCAAGTAATTGAAGTCGGAAACGTCGAGCGACTGTCCGGTTTCACGCGCCGTATTCGAGCGGCTCTCGGTCGTGAAGGTGTGACCGGGGCGGATGGCGGCGAAATCGACCACATCGAGCTTTTTGCCCCAACCGACAACCCTGCCGCTGATTCCCGCAATTTCGTGCTCTGCCCGGGGGGAGCGTACGACAGGTCTCCCTGTGGCACGGGTACAAGCGCCAAGCTGGCTTGTCTTGTCGCGGATGGTAAACTTTCTCCCGGGGACACTTGGCGGCAGGAAAGCGTGATCGGCAGCATCTTCGAGGCGACGGGAAAACTTGATGGAGACAAGGTCATCCCGACGGTTCGCGGTTCCGCCCATGTAACCGGAGAGGGTACGCTTTTCTTTGATTCCAAAGACCCCTTCCGCACTGGTATCTCGACATGAACGATTCGACAAAGCCCGTCCTAGTTGTGGGTGGCGGTGTCATTGGCGCCGCATGCGCTCACTACCTTGTGGAGGCTGGTTTGAAGGTCGTTATTATCGACCGTGAACTTTTCGGCGAGGGCTGTTCCTTGCACAATTGCGGTTACGTTTGCCCTAGTCACGTATTACCTCTCACCGAACCGGGAGCGGTTGGAGCCACCCTTCGTGGGATGCTCAAGCCTAACTCACCTTTTTCCGTCAAACTTCGGCTGGACCTGCGTTTGGCTCATTGGTTTCTTCGTTTCGCTCTTCGTTGCAACGAAGCCGACATGATGGTTGGCGCTCGAGCTATTCATCCTCTTCTCAAGTCATCCATGTCGTTGTATCGGGAGCTTTTGGCTAACGATGAATTCGACTGTGATTGGCAGGAAAAAGGCCTGCTCTACGTTTACGAGTCCAAAGAAAAATTTGAGAGCTACTCCAAGATCAATGAACTCCTGACCCGGAAATTCGAAGAACCTGCAACTCGCTTGGAAGGTGACGCTCTTTATGATCTGGAACCTGCTCTAAAACCCGGTCTTGCCGGGGGGTGGCATTACGAGGGCGACGCTCACCTGCGTTCGGACATGCTTATGACTTCTTGGAAGGCTTCTCTGTTGAGCAAGGGAGTCAGGATTGTGGAGAATTGTGCGCTCAATGGCTTGCGGGACATGGAAGATGCAGGCGTCGTGGCGGAAACCGATTCCGGAGAGATAGAGGCAAGTCACGTCGTGATGGCGACAGGCGCTCTGTCCCCCAAGCTGGCCAATATCATTGGTTGGAGAGCTCCGGTCCAGCCAGGGAAGGGTTATTCGCTCACCATGCCTCGCCCGAAAACTTGTCCGGACATCCCTCTCGTCTTTCCCGAAACTCGCGTCGCGGTGACACCTTTTTCGTCAGGATATCGGCTCGGCTCAACCATGGAATTCAGTGGCTATGACGAAACACTAAATCCAAAACGAGTCGATTTGCTGCGCAAGGGAGCCGAACGCTTTTTGCTAGAACCTTATTGCGAGCCCGTTGAAACGACTTGGTATGGTTGGCGTCCGATGACTTACGACAGCGTTCCCATCATCGGCACCTGCCCGGGGCGTCCCAAGGTGACGATAGCAACAGGCCACAATATGCTGGGTCTCAGCATGGCCCCGGCCACAGGGAAACTTGTTGCCGAGTTGGTGACGGGAGAAACTCCACACCTGACTTCGGAGCCTTATTCGCCGGACAGGTTTTAAGAGGTTAACAGCAGGTAGACCACTGCCAGAATCAATTGAATGACGGCGTAAGGTATGGCAATTTTTACGAAACCCGCAAAAGACAATTTCAGTTCATACTTGTGGATGATCGTGACCGCCACGAGAGTTGAGGCCGAGCCGATCGGCGTAATGTTTCCGCCCAGGTTGGCGCCGAAGATCACTGCCCACCAGTAGGGACTGTCGGAATTTGCCGCTATTTCGGGAATTCCTGCGAGAATTTTTGCGAGCATGGCAGCAAGGGGAATGTTGTCGGTCACGGAACTGGCGACTGCCGAGGCCACCAAAAGCGATGCGGGTCCGGCGGAGTCACCAAGCCCGAGGATCGGCTTTAGCCACTCTCCAATCAGGCCCAGCACCTGTGCGTGTTCCATGACGTTGATGACCGCGAAAAGACAGACGAAGAAAAACAGGAGATCCCAGTCGATTGTCTTATAGAATCGATCGGCGACCGATTTGTAGCGAATGAGCATGAGCCCGGCGAAAGCCAGAGCTACGAAACCTAGGCCTAATTCGTTGATCACCGGCAACTGCGAGGTCATCGCCACGGTACCGATAAAGACGAAGGTCATGAGAGCCCCGAAACGGAAGAATCCCGGAGACTCAATCCCCTCGTTTTCATCGAAGCCTGCCACAAGAGCTTTGGCGGAGGCTCGTTCCTCATCGCTTTTGAGTGAGCTGATCTTGAAGAGCTTTGCTCCCATCCAAAGTGTCACTAGAGTTGATACGACTACGTAGGGCGCCGCCTTTATGAAAAAATCGACGAACTCTATGCCTGCGGTTTTGCCCACGATGATGTTTGGGACGGAGGAAATCAGGGTGAGCAACCCGCCGACGTTGGTCAGCAATCCCTCGATCAGCAAGAAACCGAGCAACTTCTCCGAACGATCCAACTTTTTAAGGGAAACACCTGTTAGGGAACCGACGATTATCATGGCCGTAACGTTGTTCAGCACGGCCGAAAAAACTACGGTCATTACCCCGTAAAGCACGAGAAGGCGAAGAGGATCGCCGACCGACAACTTGGTGAGCTTGACAGCCACCCAGGTAAAGAGTCCCGATTTACTGGTGATATCTACAAACAGCGAGGAACCGAGAATGATGGCGATCACTTCCCAATCCACGCCCGGGACGTAAACGGGCATAGAGACTTGGTGACCTCCTATTATCAAACTGCCGACGTCCGAAAAAGGAAGAAGGTGAAACCAAGTTCCAATAAAGAGAGCAAGAATGCCGAACACCCCGACGATGACAGATTTCTTTGCGTGAATTTTTTCTTCAAGGGCGAGGCACAGGATCATGGCTGCGAGCAAACCTAGGAAAAGGTAGGTCACGCCAGGTTCGACGGCATGCTCGGAGGCAGAAGCTAGAATCGGAGGGGAAATGTTCACAGTAACAGAATGGGAACGGATCTAAGCTCGACGGCAAGAGGGTGGGCCATCCCGTGCATCGCCATTTGATCGTCTTCCTTGGCATGCATCACGAGAAGGTCGACGTGATCTTCCTCGATTTGGCGTCGGTAGTCTTCCAGTCTTCGACCGACCTTGGCCGCACCTTCAACTTCGATTCCGTGATTGGCTTCCTCCAAACCGGTTCGGGCGGCTTCGGAAAAATCTTTTGCATCCTTCAAAAGGCGTGTGAGAATGCTTTCCTTCGCCACCTCGGTGTCGATCTCGGGAATCTTGCCAATGGCTTCGAGATAGCGATGAAGAGTCGATTCATCCTCGATGTGGCTAAGCAGAAGCTTTCCACCTTTGGGCGTGAAAGCGGCTGCATACTGAACGAGGCTGCCTTCTCCGCAAAGATGGCCTGATACCGCCATCACCTTCTTTGGCGGGTTGGCGAGCAGGTCCGTGCTGTCGTCTCGGTCGGGGTGGGGCAGGACGAGCACGGGCGTGGTAGTGACCTGGGTAAGCACGTCGAGGTGTTCGCCTAGGCTGTATGGCCATCGCCAAGCCTCGCTGCGCAGGTTGCGGTAAGTGATGAGAAGGTCCGGCTGGTGCTGCTCAACTTGCTCCAAAAGATCTTTAACGCTCTGGTAGTCGTTCTTGTGGAGAACTATCCAATTCGTATCATTCTCGGGTAAGATCTCGCCGAGGAACTTTCGGACGGTTTGCAGGTATAGGGCGGCTTGAGAGTCGTCGAGATCGGTCACCAGAAGCACCTTGCCCAAAGAGGGTGCCTCGTGGAGGTAAGTCGTTTTGGCTGCGGCTTTGAAGACGCTCTCGAATTGATCAACGGTACTCATTTAATAAGTAACCTATGCCTATCAAATGAGAACCTGAAAAGTTGCAACATTATAAGGCGCTTGCTCTTGGTTCCCGGAAGGCTTTTTTGATAGGTGATGCTTAAGAGACCAAACATTTTATGGATTTGCACGGACCAACAGCGCTTCGACACGATTCGCGCTTTGGGTAATTCTTCCGCCCGCACGCCCAACCTCGACCGATTCATTGGAGAGGGCGTAGCTTTTGAAAATGCCTTTTGCCAAAGCCCCGTTTGCGCTCCCAGTCGGGCGTCTTTTCTTACGGGCCGTTATCCTCGAACCACTCGTTGCCGGCAGAATGGACAATCAATACCTTCTGACGAGGTGCTCGTGAGCAAACTTTTCGCCGAAGCCGGTTACCATTGTGGGCTGGCGGGCAAGCTCCATCTGGCTTCCTGTTCGGACGGCAAGGTGGAGGACCGGACGGACGATGGCTACGATGATTTTCATTGGTCCCATCATCCGCAGCCGGATTGGCCCGAGAACGCCTACACTCAGTGGCTTGCCGAAAAGGGCAAGACTTGGGAGGACGTGTATGGCGGCGAAATTTCACCCTATGTGCTTGAGGGACCGCCCGCCGAGTACCACCAGACCACTTGGTGCGCCGAGAAGACGGTCGAGTTCATTCGGGCCAATTCCGAACGGCCTTGGTTTTTTAGTTTCAATTGCTTCGATCCTCATCACCCTTTTGATCCTCCCCCCGAATACTTGGCTCGCTATGATACCGAGAAAATGCCTTTGCCCAAGGTTTCTTCCGACGAACAGGCTCGTCAAACCAGTTTTCAGCAACTCGATCGCGAGTGGGCTCACAACAGTCCGGGGGAGTTTCACTCAGGGGCCATGAGCGATTCCGACCACCGCCATGTCTACGCCGCCTACATGGCCATGGTGGAGCTGATCGACGACCAGTTCGGGCGTATTCTTGAAGCCCTCGAAGAAACCGGCCAAACGGACGACACTCTAGTCGTGTTCATGTCCGACCATGGTGAAATGCTGGGGGACCACGGAATTTATTTCAAAGGTCCCCACTTCTACGATTGCGCCGTCCGTGTGCCGCTCGTCATTCGTTGGCCTGCCGGTGACGTTCGCCAAAACCTTCGTGCCGAGGGCCTCGTCGAGCTCCTGGATCTCGCCCCCACCTTTCTCGATGCCGCAGGTTTGCCGATTCCGGATCGTATGCAAGGAGGTTCTCTTCTTCCGGTGCTTCGTGGTGAGACCGATTCTTCTTCCATCCGACCTCATGTTTATTCCGAATATTACAATGCTTGGACCCACAAGAATGCTTACGGCACCATGTTCCGTACCGAAACGGAAAAAATCATCGTCTACCACGGTACGGAACAGGGGGAACTCTACGATCTCTCAGCCGACCCCGATGAATTCCATAACCTCTGGGGCGATGCCTCTGAAACAGATCGCAAGCTACGTCTCATGAAAGCCTGTTTCGATGCCTCTGTTCTCTCCATGGATCCCGAGCCCCCGAGGCGAGGTCCCTTTTAGAGGCTTAAACTGTTTAAGTGGCCGTTTTACCTAGCGAAAAGCATTTTCGGCACAGTGACACGTATCTTTCGTTCCCGCCGATCTCCACTTGTTCGCCGAGGCTTACCTTTTGTCCGCTTTCGTCTATGCGGGCGTTCATGGTGGCTTTTTTTCCGCAATGGCAGACCGTCTTGATTTCCTTTATGTCGTCGGCCCAAGCAAGAAGGTATTGGCTACCCTCGAATAGTTCTCCTTGGAAATCCGTCCTCAGTCCGTACACCAGTACCGGCACTTTTAAGACATCGGCCACGCGGCCCAGTTGACTCACCTGTTCTTTCGTCAGGAACTGGGCTTCGTCGAAAAGGGCGCAATCCAAGGATTCGGAGGCATGCGACTCCTCGATAATGGCGAACAGGTCGTCCTCCTCGCTGAAATGTTGAGATTGCGCCTGTATCCCGATGCGGGATGCAATCACTTTGTCGCCGTATCGGTCGTCCGCCTTGGCGGTGAAAAGCAGGGTGCGCAT
>CAZXKR010000085.1:0-6362 GCA_964641305.1 uncultured Puniceicoccaceae bacterium
TAGACTTTTGCATCGAGATAAATCTTTCGTACGCACGAAAGATCGTGCCCCATCGATTTGCTGTTCACGCAGTAGTCGTATTCTCCATTTCGGGCTACTTCAGCTTTTGCCGTAGCCATGCGGCGTTCGATTTCTTCTTCGGAGTCGGTACCTCGACTTAACAGTCGACCTTTCAACTCCTCCAAGTTTTTAGGCATCAAGAAAACCGTTCGAAGTTTACCCGACAAGAACCGATCCGTCTCGCTCGCCTTTCGAAACGCTTCGAAACCTTGAACGTCTACGTTTAGCAGGAGATCTACTCCCATCTCCAATCGTCTTCTGATCTCGCTTTTCAATGTGCCATAGCGTCGCCCATGCACCAACGCATGTTCGTAAAACTCGTTCGCCAACACCTTCTGCCCAAACTCTTCAGTCGAGAGAAAGTGATAATCCACGCCATCTAACTCTCCCTCTCGAGGAGCTCGCGTTGTTGCCGTAACAACGCGTTCTAAGCCAGGACTGAATTCAGCCAATAAGCTTTCGCAAACCGTGGTCTTACCTATACCGGCCGGCCCGGAAATAAGAATAATAATTCCGCACGAACTTACATCCTTCATTAATAACCAAAAGCTAAAGCTCCCAACAAGATACCGTAAGCCGCCATCGACACGCCAAGAATTCGAGGACGGCGACCGGAAACATAAAGCCAGTTAAGAAAATCCCTCAATCGATACGGCCAAGCACCAAGGTAAAGGGCTATTGCAATCCCGATATAAACGATAGAAACCATGAACAATCGGCTCTCGGGTTCTTGCATAAAAGCAGCATCCAAAGCTTCTCTCGAATAGAACAAAACCAAGATCGCAGCACCCCTAACGGCCAAAAAATCGGGAAGGAATTTAAAAGACATCACTAGTAACACCACGGTAATGACAGCAATCAACACCTTGTGCTCGCCAAAATCCGCTTCACTGAGATGCAAAATGTGCCGGTACAAGAACCAAGCTGCTGCAATCGTCATCGTCACAATCGCTGCGATCTTTGATCGCGGGAAACTCTTTACTGCGCGTTCCGTAATTGCCGTCCGCCAAGCCAAGTAGGCACCCAATGCAACAAGGCTACAACCAGTGAACAGAGTATGGAAAAAAAGATTCATAAATACAGTTTTCTAAACAGTAGAAGAATTTGCTTCTAAGGTAGATTTAGTTAAAACGGGTATGCCGTGCAGGACCGTTACGGTTGCTTCCTCAATTTTCACATCAAGCAATTGACCGACCATTCGTTTGCTGCCGGGGAAAATCACTTTACGAAATCCTCGCGTACGACCGATGTATTTGCCTTTTCCTTTGCGTGCCGGTCCTTCGACTAAAACTTGTTGAGAGGTACCGACCAATGATTCGTTTCGCCGCAGCGAGCTCTTTTCCAAAATACGAAGCAATTCCTGATTACGGGCTTCCTTCGTTTCTCGAGGTATCTGGTCCTCCATGTCGGCAGCCTTTGTGCCAGTACGAATGCTGTACTTGAAAATAAAAGCCATTTCAAATCCCACATCTTGAAAAAGAGCCTTGGTTTGTTCGAAGTCGGCCTCCGTTTCGCCAGGAAAGCCCACAATAATATCAGTGCTCAAGTAAATATTCGGAACTGATTCACGCAAAGAATCGACGATGCTAAGAAATTTCTCCTTGGAATATGGTCTATTCATCGCTTTCAGGATGCGATTGGAACCGCTTTGGACAGGTAGGTGAGCATACTCGCACAATTTTGGCAGTTCACGGTAAGCATTCGCCAAATCCTTCCCGAAAGCCACAGGATGCGGGGAGGTGAAGCGAATGCGTTCCAAGGCTTTTATCTCATGTATAGCCTCTAACAATTGAACGAAGGGACTTTTACCTTTCGAATAAGGCATTTGCCCACGACCATAGGCATTCACAATCTGTCCAAGTAGCGTGACTTCCCGCGTGCCCCTGGAAACCAATTCCTCCACCTCTGCAACAATGTGCTCGATGGGACGATAGCGTTCTTCGCCGCGTGTTTTGGGAACGATGCAGAAAGCGCAATTCATGTTGCAACCCTGCATGATCGAAACAAAGGCTGAAACTTTGAGCTGCCCGGGGTTGTGTTCACGGATTTCATTTTGCGAGTTCTCTTCCTCGTCCAAATCAATCACTGTCTGTGGGGAGGGTCCCAACCCCGTAATCGTAGATACGATATTATCGAGATGGTCAGGTACTCGATGAAATTTTTGGGTTCCGACAATAAGATCAAGATCCGGCAGCCGATCCAATAGGTCCTCGCCATGATTTTGAGCCATACACCCTATAATGCCTAACACAAAGTTTGGGTTTTTCTTTTTGCGAGCGGCGAGGTAACCGGCTTTGCCAATTGCTTTTTGCTCAGCCTGATCCCTAACGCTGCAAGTGTTTAGAAGAACGACGTCAGCATTCTTTTCATCGTCAACAATCGAATAACCGCGAGCACGCAACTTGGAGGAAACTGCCTCCGAGTCACGCTCGTTCATCTGGCAACCGTATGTCTTGACGTAAACGCGATTCATTAGAGAGCAACGAAAGGGTGAAAAGGATAAGTCCTCACGGAAGCCGGTCAATCGCTAACATACCATCACGACCATGTTCGAATCTTATCAGATGGTATGTAATTCAATAGCTGCTCCGTTAGGAAATCGTTAATCTCATGTCTTTCATCAAAAGTATGGGAAACCACGCCGTTCTTATTCTCCCAATCTCGATAAACCAATTCTTCGGAAGGTCTTGCTTGGGCCATCCTTCGAAAATAATCCCCATTCATCCGAAAGGTTCCGACAGTGACGTCTCTCAATTGCTTCATGGGAAATTTGCGGAACGTCTGTTCAACCAGAGATGAATAACCCTCTCGCCATCCATCCACGGGAATAACCGGATCAAAGCAAATACGAATAGGCCAACCCGAAGAAGCGGCCAACAAAGCATTGTCAAGGCGAAGGCGAGTGCGGGGAACACCCTTTTCATACCTTTCCTCGACTATAGGGGGCGACAAGGTCCAAGCCAAAAGCACGCGATCGGTGGGAGTTAAATCCTCAATTGCCGAAAAATTCGCGCTCTTTGTCCGGATTTCAATATCAAAACCCGGATGGTCTTCTAAAAAACGAATCCATTCACGACAAAACCCCGACACTTTTTCGAAAGCCAGTAAGTCGCAATCATGTGAAATACTGAGCAAGGTTTGTTTATGGGAATCCTCTCTTTCGGACAGAAAATTAATTACCGAAGTAAAATAATCGTCTAGGTTGGCAAACAAAACCAAATTTGCGGAAGAGAACATTCCTTGGAGATAGCAATAAGAGCAATCGTACAGACAATTAAGCATTAACGCCGTGTAGAAATAATCAGTTTCATCCCCCTCCTGAACAAATTGACTGCCATCGTAAATATAATCGGACTTCTTTTTCGCTAGAATTAGTTTTGGACTCAATTTCTGAGCTTCGAAATTCTGATTGCTACGATTAAAAAAAGCTTTGTAATCATCGATGAATATAATTTCGGATCGAGGAAAACGCTCAAGGATTCTTTTTGTTGTAGCATAGTCCGTAGCTCCATGCTCAACGTAAATATGAGAAAGTGGTTTATTTAGCCAATTCACGACAAAGATTGGTGAAAGCAAGGTTACGATCTGTCTTAACCATTGGTTTTTCGAATTCTCGTTTTTTTAATATCTGTGCAAAATCTACTTTCCGCAAACTGGCTCCAAGAGCGATTTTATGGAGTGTATGGACTTGAGTTTTTGTTAATCTCCAACTTTTAGCTATTTCATCAATGGAAGATTGGAAATGGGTGGGTATTTTCGGTTTAGGCGCAGTAATCGACTGACTAATCTGTCGTAGATATTTAGAGATTTCACTAACCCTGTTATTGATCAACTCCTCAATGTCTTTTGTGCTTTTTCTAGAGGTGTCTAAGTGATCCGACACGACCTTTATGCAATGGATCGAATGTACAGGCAGAAATAATGTCGCCGCTTGGAAAAATCCTGCCGACTCCATATCTACGATCTCGGCAAAAGGGTCGAAATCCATTATATTTGGGTCTTGTACAGGTTGGTCATGGCATTGAATCGCAGATTCTTTCCATTCATGAGCAATTAAAGGGTCAGGGAAGAAGTCCCTCCCAGTACACACTTCTCGAATTCGATTCACATAACGCATTTCTCCAATGTTGGTCTCGGGATTCCTAGAACCGCAGAGTCCAAAGTTGAGTACAGACACGTAATCGTCGTTGAGGCTAAAGGCTTTTGTAGTGGATATTGCAGAGGAAATCCGTCCGACGCCAGTAACAATCAAAGTAAACTCATCATTCCGATATTCCCCATGAGAATGAAACTTGAGATTCAAGCTGCTGACTAGCGGGCGCGCTTCTACTGGTAAAGCCACAACTATCAAAACGGGACTGAATGTATTTTCAGTATTCACCCCACCCACGTGAGCAATTGGTCCAATTGATTTATAACAGGCGACCCCGATGTGGTTAGTTTTCGTTCTGAATGATGACCATTCGAGTAAAGCAAGCAATCAATGTCTAGTTCCTGAGCAACTTCATGGTCATGCAAAGTATCTCCCACGAGCAAATATTCGTCCCTCTTCAATTCAGAAACCTCCACAAGGCTTCTTGCTCTATCCAGTTTGCCCTCCGCATGAATATTACTGGTTCCGACTATCACATCAAAATAATCATGTAAATTATGATGCCGAACAAATGCCTTTACATGCTCTTCTTTACCAGCCGAAAGCAATGATTGATCAATACCAAGTGAAGAGATTTTTGAAATGGTTGCCCTCGCATTTTCTTGGAGAACGCATTCCTTCCATAAAAAATGATATTTTTCGATGAAAAGAGTAGATATTTCATTGAATTCAGGGCCTTGGCAAGGAAGTCCAAGCCGATTGTAATAATCTCGAACCGGGAAATCGAATTGTTCCCGATAATGCTCCAATAAGAGCTGAGGCAACCCTCGATCCTCGAGGATATCATTGACTATCCGGACACATAATTTGGCATCGTCGATAATAGTCCCGTTCCAGTCCCAAATGATGTGCGTGTACTTTTTTTTAACAGATTCGACCATACTAATAGTGTTAGAAATCTCATTTAAGGCTTAAAGAAGGCGCTAAAGAACTGTGATTCTTCATTGTTTGCAGTTTCCCAATCTAGCAAGCTTTTCTTCCGATCCGCGCCCCATCTGTATTTTCCCGTTTTACCGTTTGCTGGGAGTGCGCGATGACAGGGGATTAAGATTGCGACTGGATTCGCTCCAACTGCTGCTCCAACCGCTCTCGCCTTCTCCTTCCCGCCAAGTAATACGGCAATTTCTCCATAGCTTACTGTTTGACCAAAAGGTACATTGAGCAAGGTATCCCAAACCATTCGCTGAAATTCAGTACCTCGTGGAAGCAAGGGGATTCCCTTGCCCAATTGGTTTTCTTTAAAGGTACATTGCAAAGCTTTCGGAATGGTAATTGGGATTCCCGAAAAGTTATTTTTAATAAATTCAAGTTGAGTGACGGCATCTTCATTACAGGTAATTCGTACATTCCCGACAGGTGACTCGGCATAGTATATTTGCATTTGATTCAGTAAAACTTGTTGTTTCCATCAGGGGATTCAAATAGAAAAGGAAGGAAAAAAATGTTCCCAATCTTAACAGAGCTTCGATGAAAAATGCTCCAGTAGTCGTTTTCCTTGCCGTCTTAGGCTTGGCGACAGCGTTTTCAGCAGGAGCAGAGGACGCGGCAGAAGGCTCGGCCTTCTTTGAAAAGAAAATACGCCCCGTCTTGGTCAATAATTGCTACGAGTGTCATTCGGCCAAGGCGAAAAAACTCAAGGCGGATCTTTATCTGGACCGCAAGGCGGGTTGGGAGAAAGGCGGGGAGAGCGGTCCTGCCCTGATGCCCGGCAAGCCGGACGAAAGTCTTTTGCTCAGCGCAATCCGCTACAAAGACAACGACTTGCGCATGCCTCCCGAAAAGAAGCTTCCCAAGGAAGTGGTGGCGGATTTCGAGAAATGGATTGCAATGGGAGCTCCCGATCCGCGTGACGCTCCCATGGAAGCAGTGGCCGAGTCAGGCGGACCCAAGGCCAAGAGCCTGGAGGAAGGCAGAAAATTCTGGGTTTTCCATCCGCTGGATTCTCCGCAATTGCCCGAAGTTATCGACGAAAAATGGGTGAAGGACGAATTGGACCGCTTCGTATTGACAAGGCTCGAAGAGAGCGACCTGAAGCCCGCACCGCTTGCTGACAAGTCGACTATGCTCCGCCGGCTTTATTTCGACCTGACCGGGCTCCCTCCCGACATTGGGCAAATCGAGGCCTTTCATGCAGATGATTCGCCCGATG
>CAZXKR010000086.1:0-6361 GCA_964641305.1 uncultured Puniceicoccaceae bacterium
CTACGTCGTTCGAGGTGAAGTTGCCGTTTCCACCCATTTTTTCGTTCCCGCTCAATCCGGTGGTCTCGAAGATGCCGTTCTGGTCGAGGTCCAGCCAGATTGCCCCGTAATCGTCCAGATTATCTATCTTGAATTTGTAGTTGCCGGTATCAGGAGCATGGAAGTCGGCCAGAAAAAGATCCATATATTGGTCGTTCCGGGTGATTCCGATGCCGGCGTTCTGGAAGTCGGAGTCGCCGTCGAAATAAAAACCATTGGTTGCAGGGGCGTTGGGTTCGCCTTGCACCAAGGTCGGTTCGGTTAGGGGAGAGAGTCCTCGAAGGGCTTCTACGTTGTTGAAATACCCATCATTTGGATTCACATGGTAGCCGTATCCGATAAATCCATTTGTGGAGATTGTCTTGTAGTAGTTCCCCAAGGGAACGGAATGTTCCCAAAGGGACGGGGTCGTTCCACCGTCGATGGAGCCCCAGTAGAACGTCAGGTCGACTCCGACGGCAGGTGGGGATGAGCCGGAAGTGACGGTGCCCGTCCCTACATGCGGCACCAATCCCGTGAGCTTGGCTTCGGATTCGGTGACGTCTCGAACTGCGCCGTTGGCCAATACGGGAAGGGATGATGCGAGGGTGGTGAAGCTCTCTCCGGTGGAGGCCCATACGCCGGTGGGCGCAGCAGAGTTAAAAGCCCGCATGCGGTAGTGGTAGGTGGTCTCCGGCACGAGGCCGCCCAGCAACTGCCCGAAGGATCCTTTGCCCTTTTTGCCGACGTCAATCGCGTTGGCCCAAGTGGAAGCATCGGTTCCACCGTCAGTGGTTCCGTGGTAAATGCGAATGGTGGAAGCCTCTCCGCCGTCGTCGGTTAGGTTGCCGTTTAAGGAGGCGGAACCCGGTCCTATGGCGGTGGGGGTTGAGGTGGTGACAACCGGAGAAGTGGCCGAGATAGTCAAGTGGAGAATGACTTGTTTGTCGGCGTCCGTGGAGTCAGTCGTGCCTAGAACGTCGGGCAGTGAATCGGGGTCCGTCAGGTTGTCGTCGTCGTCTACGTAGTAAACCAACAGGGAGACGGGGAATACGCCGGCTATGGTTGGGGTGCCCGTGACTATTCCGGTGGCGGCATCGAACTGCAGTCCGCCGGGCAGGTTGAATGCGGCGTGGGAGAAAGGAGAACCGCTGGCCGTTACGTTGTAGTCGAAGGGTTGTCCCGCAATGGCGCTGACGTTGAGCGGACTGGTGATTACCCTAGGGCTAGTGACGCTTCCGTAGGCCACGAAGTCGGATGAGAGTTTCTGGTTGTCGTAGGATGCCTGAATCCAGTCGGCCGAGCGAACCGTCGAGGATATTCGCAATTCGTCGATGAGGCCGTCCCAGGCCGAACCGATGTCGAGGTTGGAAACGGTGTTTCGGTCGACGGTCACTAAGCTTTCTCCTGCGCTTGCTCCGTTCAAGTAGATGCGCTTGGTTGATCCGTCGTAGGTCATCCCAACGTGGTACCAAGTGTCGTTGTTGTGATTTAGCTGCGGATCTAAGTTCCATCCGGGGCCGGTCCGGAACTCGAACTTTCCGTTCTTGGAGTAGAGTCCGTAGCCGCTTTTAGGAGAATCGGACATGCTGGAGAAAACCGTGTTGTAAATCAAGTGCGCGCTATTTGTGAAAAGACCGTTTTGCTCGGCTTCTGTAGGCTTGATTACTCGTTCCGAGAGTGACGGTGTCTGAATCCATGCTCGGAAAGAAGAACCTCCGCCACCTTCGCCGTGGGCGAGCGCAATCTTATAGGTCTGTCCTCCGACTAAAGTTTGGTTGATGGAGGTGAAGTTGTTGTTGTTGCCTCCCATCTTCTCGTTGCCGGCGGAACCGGTGGTCTCGAAGATACCGTTTTGATCGAGGTCTACCCAAATGGTTACGAAGTCGTCTCTCTGATCCATCTTGAACTTGTATATGCCTGTTTCCGGGGCATTGAAGTCGGCTAGCCACAGATCCATGTATTGGTCGTTTTGTGAAATGCCTATGCCGGCATTCTGAAAGTCGGCGTCGCCGGAGAAGAAGAAACCGTTGCCGGCGGGATCGTCGGGTTCACCCTGTACCACGACACCCGGCCTGAGAGGAGTGAGACCACGGAGAATTTCGATGTCGTCAAAGTAGGTGTTGTTTGGGTTGGTGTGGTAGCCAAAGCCCAGAAAACCGTTGATTCCGGCGGCGGGCGGGATCTTCTTAACCCAAACGCTGGCTGAGAAAGCCGCGGAGTTAAGCGAGTCGACGTAGTTGACCTCGGCCGAGGATGAACCGTTGAAGCTCGCGGCCGGTCCGATTTGACCGATTGTGGAGACTGTGGCTCCTTTGCTCGCGGCGTGGTTGGGGTTGGGAGAGGAGTCTATGAAACTGCCCGCTACCAAGTCGGTGAAGTGCCAAGTCCCCGAAAATCCGTTGGACCAAGTTGAACCATCGATGAGGTAGGAAGGGGCGACGGTGGCGAGAGGGTTACCCCATGCAGCAGTGATTTGGAGGTTACTTCCCGAGATCGAGGGAATCTTAACCCAGATACGAGAACGGTCGATGACGTTCCAGTTTTCGATCTCGTAAGGTAATTCTTCGCCATCGGTCGTGAAGAAGCGCAGGTCTCCTCCCGTTGCCGACAAAAAAGTGCTGTAGGAAAAGTTGCCTAGACCCGGATGCAGTTCGACCAGGACGGGGAAGTCGGTCAGGGTGGAGTTTCCGTCGTAACCGGAAAGAGTGAGAAGCATCTTGAACGGAAACGCAGCCGAATCGGATATCTTGATGACGTAGGTCCTGGAATCGGTTCTTGGCGCACCGGCGACGTTTTGCCCGGTTACGGTTACGGTTACTTGCGTATCGCCGGTGGTAACGGGAGTGCCGCTGATCAATCCGGTGGAGGCGTCGACGGACAACCCGGGAGGCAAGCCCACGGCTGAGTAGGAAAGAGGTGCGGTGCCTGCGTAGTTGAGGTTGTGAGTCATTGCGATTCCCACTTTTCCGAAGATGACGGTAGGCAACACGGGAGTAGGTGGACCTTGGAAGTTGGCGAAGGTGAGGATGTCCGACGAATCCGTGCCGCTCATCGAATAGGCCGGGACGGCGGCACTTGAGTTCCCCCACCTCATGACTATCTTCTCTCCCGGTGAAAGGCTGGGGACGAGAATTCGAATGGTCGACTCTCCCTGAGGATTCCATTGAACTATCTCATAAGCCAGTTCAGCTCCGTCTTGACTTAAGAAACGTAGGTCGGATCCATTGGGTTGGAGCTGTTCGTATCGAAAGCCGATGGCATTGAGGGCAGGGTCGTCTTCGCTCAAGCTCAAGAGAATGATCTGGTTGGAAATTCCGCCGCCGGCAGTGAGATTGAGGTCCATCGCGTAGTCAAAAGTGTCGTAGCCGGTGACGCTGATGGTCAGGTATTCGACATCCGAACCGATGGCGTTGGAGGCGGAAACAATCACTTGGTGTGTCGCCGGGGCGGGTGGTGTGCCCGAAAGCTCGCCGGTGGCGGTGTTTGCGTTGAGCCATGCAGGGGCATTGTAAAGGCCGAAGCTCGTGGGCGAACCGGTGGCCGTAGTCTGGTAGGAGAAAGCCATGCCCGAAGCCGCCTCCACCGAAAGCGAACTAGTGATCTCGGAGGGCATGCTTTCAGGCGGTATGTGCTGGTCTCCGTTCCCGCTGTTGTAGATGGCCGTGACGTCGGTGGCGTTGAGGACGGTGTCGTAGATGCGGACGTCGTCCAAGTGGACATTAGAGTGGTTGCCGACATTCGGATTGTTACCCGCGTTGCCCGAGTTGTCACGGGCTCCGAATACTAGTTGCGAACCAGTCGCGTTGATGTTGCCGCCTCGGTTTTCCTCGCCGGCTTTCACGCCGTCGATGTAGACGTTGCGCTTTCCCTCGCCAAAGTTAGCGAGGAGGTGGTGCCACCCTCCGTCGTCTAGGCTGCCCTTGTTGAGGCCCCAGTCGTCGTTGCCTGGACCGCGCAGGGTCCAAGTAATATCGTTCCCGTTGTTACGTCGACGCAACTGCCATCCTTGCCCGCTTTCTCCTCTCTTGGATATATATGGATCCCAATTGCCGTCAGGGAATCCCTTCACCCACAAGGATATCCCGATATTGTTGCCGCCGTCGAAGATGGTTTGAGAGCCGCCGTCGCTCACGGAGACGTACTTGTTGCCGTTGAGATTGATTCCCTTGCCCTCGGCAAAGGGGGTGTCCGTCGTATAGATGTCGGATGCCGATGCCACGCCGTGATAGTCGTTTCCGGAACTGTCGTTGGCGGTGTCGTCGTCGAAATTCCACCACCCGAGAAGATCTGCCGATCTCGTTGGCGGAGGTGGAGAAACTGTCACGATTGGCGTAAATACGAGGGTTTTGTTCGACCAGTCTGCACCCGCCGTGTTGGTCGCCGAGACCCTAGCGTAGTAAACGGTTGGAGGTGTCAGTCCGCTTGGAATTTCACCGAACAAGTTGCTCGGCAAGGCGTCGCTGATGGTGATGGCGTTGTCCCATGCGGAGGCATTGGTTTCACCGTCTTCGTTACCCCAGTGGAAAGTGAAGGTGACTGTTGCTCCCCCAGTGCCTGCAAGGGAGCCGTTTAGCTTGGCCGAGGAGGTCGTTACGTCGCTTACGGAATATACCGAACCGAGGACGGGCGGACTGGCCGAGGCGGGAGTGGTGAAAGTCTGGGAAACGCTCCATGAGATTCCGCCGGTGCCGTCGGACGGGTTGGCGTTGTTGTCCGCCTTGAAGGTGAAATAGTAGGTTTGGGAAAGGGCTAGTCCGGTGACGTTTTCGGCAAGTGTCCCGAGTCCCTTGACGCCAAGGTTCTTTTCGTTTTGCCAAGTGCCTTGTCCCCCGTCGACCGTGCCCCAATAGACGGTGACGTTGGCGTCGCGCCCACCGGTGTTGGTGATCTCGCCAATTAACGTGGCGGCATTGGCTACCACGTTCGCGGCGGAGGAAGTTGTGATTGTCGGTGGGGATGTGGAGATGGTGATGGTCAGGGAGCCGATTGCTACGTCGGTTCCCTCCGCAACGAGAATTGCCGAGTAGATCCCACCCGCAGTCGGCGAACCTGTGATCATTCCCGTGCTTGGGTTGCAAATCAGCCCGGGGGGCAAATTGAAAGCCGAATAGACCGGACTGCTGACGCTTGCCGTTATTTGATAGCTGAATGCTTGCCCGACGGAGGCATTGACGTCTGCAGGGCTGGTGACGGTAGGCACAACAGGTGGCGGAATCGTTATAAACATGCCGGGGTTTGCTCCGGGATTGATCCAGGACATGTTGTCATAATTGCCTTCGTTGCCCTGTTTCCAGCGGATGCCGACGTACTCGCCGCCACCGCCCTCGTAGTAACCCGCCGCCCACCTGTAATAACCGTCGGCGAGGGTGACGTTGCCGGCGCGGTTCTGGTTGCCGTGATTGCCCTTGTTGTTGACGATCATCTCGCCGGAATCGAAGGTGTCGTTCTGGTTCGCGTCGACCCAGACGACGGAACCATCGTCGCTGCGAGTGCCGAATGAGATTACGCCGGGGGTGACCGGGGAACTGCCGCCCACAACGAGCACGCCCGACCAGGCCATGCCCAAGGAGTCAGTGCCGGTCACGCCTCCGGATCGGGTGTTGATCTGTCCCCCATTGAAATTGATGTTCTCGTTAGCCGACCAGATGGTTGATTTAACCGGAATGATGGAACCGGAGATGAATCCCGATCCGCTGTCGATCGGGTCGATGTTGGCGTCATTGAAGCCGCCGTCGAAGACATACTCCTTGAGACCATCGACGGGAGCCTCTGGCTGTGGTGTGAACACTCCTAGGTTCTGCGAGACAACGGAACCGGCCGCATTCTCGGCAACGGTTCTGAAAAAGTAGAGCTTACCGTGCTGAAGACCCGTTACGGTGGTCGAGAATGAACCTGTCCCGTGTGACCCGAGGGGTACTAGGTTGTCCCAGGCGGCTAGGTCGGTTCCGCGGTCTTCGTTTCCCCAGACGATGCTAACTGTTGGGGTTTCCCCGCCCGTGGAAATGAGGATTCCACTGAGGATGGCGGAAACGTCGGTCACGCCGGAAGCGTTGACGCCACCCAAGTTCGGTGGGGATAGCCCGGATAGGGTGCTGAACGTGCCGGGACCCGACCAAGCGAGACCGCCGCCTACGTTGGAAGCGGCGAAACGGAAAACGTAGGTTGTGTTGAAAGTTAGCGCGCTGATCTGGCGACTGAAGGTTCCCGGGATAGTCGTCCCGAGGGGGAAGGAGTAACTCCAGACAGAGGGATCGGAGGTTCCCTTGTCGGTGACGTCGAGGTAGGCGGTCACGGTGCAGGTGGTGTTGGTGTCGTCGGTGAAGGAGCCGTTGAGCTTGGC